>DAITMY010000134.1:0-6661 GCA_036834925.1 Asticcacaulis sp. | reverse complement strand
GGGCGGGACCATTGGCTCCGGCATCATTCCCGTTGACGCCCCCGGGCGCCCGGCCGAACTTGGGAGCTTGGAAAACTTTACATGGGGAACTGAGATGTTAAAAGTGTTTAAGTTGTCACGAAATTTGCATTTTAAAAACCCTTCAATTGTATCAACTTTAGTTTTATTAATAACTATTTTGATTAATAATGATGCTCTATCTGCCACTGAAGAAGTTTTGGATTGTTCAAAACCTTCATACATGGACTATAGTGGAAAAAATTTGATTGTATTTTCTGACTCAGTAAAGCCTAATATATATTACATGAATCTTGATAGCGGGTGGGCTAAGTTCCCAACGCAATCTTCCATAAGCTATTACAATGATAGCAATGAAAATATAAGATGCGTGTTCCCAACTTATTTTATGATTTGCATTCCTTTGAAATCGCATTATCTTCGAAGTGCTTTACCGGAAGCATTTAGTATAAAACTAATTGGATCTTATGTTGGAAATTTTATTTATCAAGTTGAGTATTACATATTTGTTTCTGCTGGCGATGGATATTCGTACTATAGATCTATAAAGGATAATGTTAGTACGATTGTAAATGTAAGGCATGGAGTTGGTGTTATTTCGTTTGCTACCTTTGTTGACGAAGTGGGGTATAATAGAGTGTATAGTCATATTTGTGGTCCATATTTGTTTGATGATTACTTGGATAACGGTTACGATATAAATGAGGCTAAATAGTAATGTTGGGAATTGCACTTTGCATGAGTGCTCAATTATACCTGTAAACCTTAAAGTATTCACTTCTGGCGGAGCCTGAAGCGCTTGGAAATATACATGTGGACGGATAATTCAAGTGTTAATCCTGCTCAATTCAAATAGGAAGGGGCTTGTGTTATGAAGTTGTGGTTAAATAGAGGTGGATATTTTTTCATATTTTCCGTTCTATTCCTTTTTGTAATGGCGCTATTTACTTTTACTCCTTTAGCTTGGCACATGACTGGTAGGCAGGACCATTCTTATCCCGAGCTCTTCTTTTTGCTTTATGGGCTCCCATTTGGCTTTTTTATGCTGATTGCAGCTTCGATTAATCTTTGGATTAGAAATAGGACTAAGAAGTAGGGCTATGGATTTACAGTGGCAATATACTAGACTGCTGTCTATATCTGACACGTAAGTCGGCTCGACAATCAGGGCAACTCCGTCTTGGCGTTACGCCCCACGCCGTAGGACAAAACGGTCCGGGGCTTCGGTGAGTTGCAGCCCATGAACCGAAGCGACGGCTCGGGCAAAGGTTCGGGTTTCGCGGGCGTCAAACTGGCCGTCAACCGTGAGGGCGCCCAACTCAGGATCCGCCAAGACGAGCGGCACGTCTGCATAGCGGTTAAACTCGCTCAAGGCCTCATCAAGGCGCGTATTGAACAGACGGATTTGCCCTTTGCGCCAAAGGTCAATGATCAAAGGATCGGCGGGGCGAATTGGACTGATGAAGCCGTCACGATCTACGCTCAAGGCCTCTCCGGCATCCAGTCGCAGCTCAGGCAGACCGGGTTTGCCGGTGACGATTACCTGACCTTCCAGAAGGTCGATCTGAGTGCCGCCGTCCTTGCGCCGAACATTGAAGCGGGTTCCAGTGACCTTAATTCGCGCGGGACCGGCCTGGACGATAAACGGCGCTTTGTCTGGTGTCTTGGCCACAGCAAACAGCGCCTCACCCTCAACGAGGTGAACTTCACGTTTGCGCCCTTGAATCCGCACATCCACTAGAGTTCGGGTATTCAAAGTTAAGGCCGATCCATCCGACAAGGCCAGCGCCTTTTGCTCACCCGCGACGGTCTGATAGTGCTGCGTTCCCCCGTAGGCCCAAACCCACAGGCCCGCGACCAAGCAAGCGGCGGCGGCGGATGCGGCGCCGACCCAAACCTCCCGCCGGGACCAGAGCTCAGGGCGACGCGTTTCCGGGGCATCAAGGTCAAAGTCACGCCGGTCCAGCACGCCCAAGGCCTCCCACACTGCGCGGGTTTCCGCTTCGGCCGGGGTGTCTCGGTGCGCCGTGTCGACCATCTCATGCTCAAGGGACTCGCACACTGCCTCAGCCGCTTTGAGCGCTTCAGGCTCAATCGGGGCACGCTCGGGAGCGCGTTCAGCCGAGAAGGGGATTACAGTTCGTACCATCCGCTGTCCTTGAGTTGTCCACGGCACCGGGCCAAAGCCTGCGCCAACAGGCGCTGTACGGTTCGCAGCGGTATGCGCTGACTTTGCGCGATTTCAGTGAGTTTCTGTCCTTCGATCCGGTGGAGCATCAGCACCAACCGCTCTTCGCGCGGCAGGCTCTTGATCGCGGAACGCAACAGGTCGGCATTCTGCTTCCAGCGGGTCAGTTCGAAGGGGTTGGGCGTGTCCGTCGCAATGTCTTCGGTCAGCTCGACATGCTGGCCGGCACTGCGGGTTTTGCGTCGCCGATAAAGATCAAACAGCACGCCATCGGCAGTCTTGAACACATAGGTGCTGTTGAACACGGGCGGCGGGATGCGATTGGCTTGGCGGGTCAAGCGGGCATAGACGTCCTGCAAGGCATCTTCGGAGTCTGATGCGTCCAGAGAGCGGGACAAATAGCGACGCAACCGCCCGTCGAAACGGGCGATTAAGTCATTCAGACACTCTGTTGCATCAGCCAGTTGCAAGCCGAATCCCATCGCACTGTCCCCGGCCAGATCCCCCAGCCGCCACAAGGCTCAGCGGTAGTAACGCACCATAAAGCGCAACCCGCCAAAAAAAGATGAAAATTGGGCAAAATCCTTGCAGAAAGCCCTCTGACTAATCGCTTGTCACAAACTCATAACAGTGGCGCGATAGAGACACGGTCTAGATCCAAAGGGTTAGGCACCGTGGCAAATCACAAGATGCCATACAAAATGTCTCTAACCTGTGCGAACAGGGTCGAGATTTTGCGGTTTTGTGTGGGTTTGGCTGGGGCGTTGCTGTCGACCTCGGCCTTCGCGGCACCGGCTCAATCCTATCAGGTACCGGCCCTTCCGCTGGATCAGGCCTTACGGACCCTCGCTCAGCAAGGGCGGTTTCAGATCCTGTTTTCCGCCGCTGATCTTCCGGCTGCCCGTACACGACCTTTGTCCGGGACTTTGACGGCGGAACAGGCGTTGAAAACCCTCACCACGGGCCAGGCCCTGCGGATCCGGCGCTTGGATGAGCGCACGTTTGTCATTCTTGCCGCGCCATCTGGGTCGATGGCCCGCGCCCCGGCTGGGATAGCGGAAAAACCCAGTCCTCTGGAGCGGACCCGGACCGCCGCATCGACCGCTCCCGCCGAGCCGACGACGCCCTTGCCGGAGGTCACGGTCCTTGGCCAGCGGACCGGCATCACCCGTCGTGCGGGCGCGCTTTCGGATTTTGTCGAGACGTTTGACGCACCCTTGCCCCTCAGCCAGATGTCCCGAGAGCGGTTTGAGGGCTCAATGGCCCTCAATATCACCGAGGCCATCGGCAGTTTGCCCGATACAGCTGTTCTGACCACCGGACGCTCGTTTATCTCGGGCGTTGACTCGGCGACACGCGGCGAGGGGCTGTTTGTCGGCTTGCGCGGCCTTAATCCTGAATTCAGCTTGGTGCTGATTGACGGCGTGCCGGTCGCCCAAGGCCTGCCCCATTCGCGCAGTGTCCAGATGAACTTGATCCCGCCGGAAGGTTTCGGCCAGGTGCAGGTGCATCGAACGGGGCGTCCCGATCTGGAAGGGGACTTGATCGCTGGGGCGATCGATTTTCGCACCCTGCGGGCTCAGGATCTGCCGGAGCGACGGCGGGTCGAAATCAGCTTGGCGGGCCGCCTAGAGCCTCTGGCCAACCGGTACGACGAACCGGGTTTGGGGGGCAGTCAGGCCCTGATGCTGGCTGGCCGGTTCGGTGAGGCGGATCAGCTCGGCCTGACTCTGAGCCTGCGTCACGAAACGCGCCGGACGGTGAGTTCAGAAATGGCCGGGGTGATGTCGGCCCGCAATGATGACGGCTGGGCGTGGGGCTGGTCGGCGACGGCAGGCCCGAAGTACCACGGGACGCCGCGTGATCCCAACCGACCTGAACAGGATCTGGTTCTGACGGCCCTCAATGTCGGGGTCTCTGAGGTCTCGTCGCGCAATCGTTCGGCCTTGCTGGCGATGGATTACCAGCTGAATGCGCAGGCCAATATTCGTTTAACACTCGCAGATCTCCAGGCCCGGAATCGTCAGAATTCGACCCTGAGCCAGCTCGTAGGCGGTGCCCGGCAATGGATCCCGGACCCCCAAGGCGGCTATCGTTTGTCTCTAGGAGAGGTCTCCAGCCGAGTCTGGTACCAGACCAATCCGGATTTTGTCAGCCTCCAGGCCGCGACCCTGTCTGGACGTATCCTATTGACTGCGCCCGCGATTTTTCCTCGTGGATCATGGGTTGTAACGCCACGGCTGAGTGTCAGCCGGGCCACCAGCGACCGGCCAGATCGTATTGAAGCGTCCGTGCGGATTAACCAGAATGACCGCTTCAATACCGGCCAGTCCGCGCGTCCGTTTTCCGGACAACTGATTGTCGCGGGCAAGGGGTTCCCCCAGCCGCAATTCACACCGGACCTGAAGGCAGATCTCGATCAAGCCGCGACCCGGCTTCTGGCGCGACGGGCCGGGCAACGCTCTGAGCAGCACAGCGCCCAGACCCGACTTCAGGCTGCGCTGGATGCGGACTGGTTGTCCGGGGTGGATCAAGGCTTGGTCAGCCTTAAGGCGGGGCTCAGCGCATCGCAAAGTGATCGGGATGTTACGGATCTCAACTGGACCAATGCCCCGGTGGCAGAGGTTCTGGGCAAGGGCGGGCTGACTTGGACGGATCTTGGGGTGACCAAGGGGACATGGCCTGCGGTTTGGCCGGGCGTCTATGATTGGCGGGCCCCCCGTGTCGATCATGATGCACTGGTTGCGCTTTACTGGCGTAGCGTGACACCGAACAGTTTTGATCGCTGCGGCAAGATTTATCTCAATAACTTGAATTGTGGCACGCAAGTCGCCCGCGAGCAGGTCCTAACGGCCTATGCCATGGCGACGGTTCGTGAGGGGCCATTCGAGCTGATGGGGGGACTGCGTCATGAGCAGACACGGGTGCGCAGCCGGTTCTGGTATATGCCCGTGACCGAAGCGGGGGAGCAGACCGGGCAATGGCAAGTCAGTCACAGCCGCTTTTCTGTGATCTTGCCATCTCTCTTTCTGACTTGGCGGCCGGACGATAAGGCGGTGGTCCGGGCAAGTCTCTGGCGCTCCTATAGTCGCCCGGCCTTGCATCAACTGGGGGGTGGGTCATGGTTGGAAGTGGATGAACCGGGCTCTGTGACACTCACGCAGGGCAATCCCGACCTCAAACCGATCTTGGCCACAAATCTCGATCTTCAGTATCAGCGCCTCACGCGACGGGGCGGCTGGGCGCTTTCAGCCTGGCATAAGGCTCTGGACCACTACATGTTCGAGCATGGCGGATCCTATGCCGGGGCGGTCGCGCGTCCTTCGGGCGGGACCAAAATCATTATGCCGCAAAATGGCGGCAAGGCTCGCGTGAGTGGCCTTCAGGCTGAGGGACATTGGCGGATTGTGCCTGCATTTGATCCCCAGTCCCGGTTTGAACTGTCCGCCAGCGTCACGCGTCAATGGAGCCGCGCGGATCTGGGGTCTGCGGACTATGGCCGCCGGACTGTCATGCAATCGGCCCCGGACTGGCTGGGCAGCGCCACTTTTAGCTATGAGCGCGGCCCCGTGCGGCTATCGCTGCAAGCGCGCTATACGGGGGCATTCCTGTCGGATTATGACACCCTCGGCGCGCCTGGCGACTGGGACAACCAATGGATTCGCCCGGTGTTGAATACGGACTTGTCCGGACATGTCCGGATGTCGCCGGCCACTCAGATTGAATTCGGGGTGAGTAATCTGGCCGATACCCTGAGCTATGAGTCCCACGTCGGGCGACATAGCCGGGTGATTTCAAGCCGTGTGCAGACCGGGCGCCAGATCCGCCTGGGCTTGCGGGCCCAGCTTTAATCGACTCGGCTCTAGACCTGTTATCAGATCAAAAAAAAGGTCGGAGTGAAGGCACTCCGACCCGTGAGTTGAAGGCGTCATCCGAAGACGACGCCCGTGGGGGGGATAGAAGGATCAGAACGTCACAGACGTGTTGACCATGAAGGTGCGGCCGGTTTCCACATAGCCGCCCTTGCGATCGTGCGAGAGCAAGGTTTTCTCTTTGCCTTGGGTTGCCCAGTAAGACTGATCGTTGAGGATGTTCTCGACCGCCGCGCCGATCTGCCAGCCGTTAGAAAGCTGATAGTTGGCGTTGAAGTTCAGGCGACGCATGGGCTGGACCCAGGTGTCATCGTTGTTCGAGCGCACGTCTTTGTAGATCAGACCCACGCGGCTGTAGGCCAGTTCAGCCCGCAGGCCGTACTTGTTGTAGAACAACGAGGCGTTGATGATGCTGTCCGGCGCATTGACGAGGCGACGGGTCAGGTTGTTGCCGATACCACTGACGCGGATTTCAGCCTCGGTCTTTTGCAGCGTGAGGTTCCCGCTCACCCCGAAACCGTTCCACAGACCCGGAAGATCCGTGAAGCGCTGGCGCAGGCCCAGTTCCAGACCCAGCACCGAG
>DAITMY010000133.1:0-6684 GCA_036834925.1 Asticcacaulis sp. | reverse complement strand
AAACTGTTACCCATCTATCCGGTCCAGACCGTTACCTCTCTATCCGGTTCGGACAGCCAAGGGCTTACTCCCCCCCGTCCCGCAAGCCCGCCTCAGCCCTTGCGGGCTTTCCAGGCGCTGTACCGCTCCAGCACGTCCTGGGCCACGCGCTCGGTTTCCGACAGGGGGGTATAGGTCCAGGTCTGGAGCGGCAGGCGGAGCGGGCGGCTGATACCGCGCGCGGCCAGATCAGCATGCAGGCGGCTGTGCTTTTTGCTGTGGCCGACGAGGCTGAGGATATGCACTGGCTTGCCGGTCGCCGCCGCCTCGGTGGCCATATTGGTCGAGTCTTCGGTCAGCAGGATATGATCAGCGGTGCCCAGAAACGCGTGATAGGGGTTGGGGCCATGGTCGTTCCAGATCCAGCCGGGCAGGCCGTCCAGCGCCGCTTGTAGCACGCGTCGGGCCGGGGCCGGGGTGCGGCGGGAAAAGGTCAGAAGCAAGCTTCCCCCGCTGGATTGAACCGCCTCGGCAATCTCTTCGGCGAGGACCCGTGCCTGGTAATCGGGCAGATCAAAGGCCTTGGACTTGCCGCCGATCAGCACGGCGATATGCGGGCGGGGCAGGGGGGCGAGCCGGTCGGCAAAGGCCTTGACGGCGGCGTTCAGCTTGTCCGGGGTCACACTTTGCGGGGCCCCGAGGGTGGTCAGGACATTGGGGCCGCTGAGGCGATCATGGGTCGGGGCGACCACGACATCGAACAGGCCCGTGGGCCAGCGCGGATCCTGAAGCTGGACGACAAAGGTCTTACCGCCCGAGCGCAGTTTCATCGTCAGGGACAGGGCCAGGCTGGCGCGTCCGCAGGCGATCAGAATATCCGGCCAGGGGGGGGTAAAGCTGTCAGAGCGCTGAGACAAAAAGGGCTCAGGCCAAAGCTTAAAGAGGGTGGGTAAGCGATCAAACAGTCGGCGAAATTGGATCCGCTTCAGGTCCAAAGACACCGTTCCGCCTTGAGCGCCCGCCACGGTGATCAGCGTCTCGCCAAGGCTGCGAACCTGCGCTTCAATGCCCGATCGCCCGTCCGATACCCCCCAGACAGTGATCGGTCTAGACTCGGATGGTGGCAATGGGCGGTCCCCCTTGTTCCCGACAGAAACCCCTCTTGGTATCTTCCTCGTCTATACGGTGAATATGACAGGCGTGCCGTGCGGGGGGACAAAAGGCGCAGCACCCATAGCGCTGCGCCTGAATGGGATCAGATCCACTCGACCTTGATGATCTCATAGGCCTTGACGCCGCCGGGGGTGTTGACCTCAACGACATCGCCGACCTCTTTACCGATCATGGCGCGGGCCAGCGGTGAGGACAGCGAGATCTTGCCCGCCTTCACGTCGGCTTCGTGGTCGCCCACGATTTGGTAGCGGCCTTCTTCTTCGGTGTCTTCGTCGATCACCGTGACGGTGGCGCCGAACTTGACCTGATGGCCGGACAGCTTACTGACATCGATGACCTGGGCGCGGCTGATCTTGTCCTCGATCTCCGCGATCTGGCCTTCGATCCAGCCCTGCCGTTCCTTCGCGGCATGATACTCAGCGTTTTCCGAAAGGTCCCCGTGTGACCGGGCTTCGGCGATAGCGGCGATCACGCTCGGACGCTCTATCGACTTCAAACGCTTCAATTCTTCGTCGAGGGTGCGATAGCCCTCGGCGGTCATCGGCACTTTTTCCATGTGCGATTAATTTTCTGAATTCGCCCTGATGAAGGCCTTAACACCGAAATTCCGATTGCGGGCGTCTACAATCGGGTGGAAACCATAATGGTCCAAAGGCGCGCTGGCAAGAGTCTTCCCGCACTGCGGTAGCCGTCAGGCATAGGCATAGGGTCCGCCACGCGCCAAAGCGGCCTTGTAGGCCGGGCGCGCGTGGATGCGCTGTAAAAAAGCCTTGAGGTTCGGGCTGTTGCTGAGATCGGCCCGGGAGGCGGCCGCTTCGACGGCAAAGCTCATCATGATGTCAGCGAGACTGAAATCCGGCCCGGCGAACCAACCCGAGGCGGCAAGGGCCTTGTCCATAAAGTCGAGGTGGGCGGTGATCTGGGGCGTGATAAAGCCGGAACGGGTCTTGTCGGCAATCGCTTTGACGAGCGGGCGAATCAAGGCCGGGGCATTGATGGGTAAGCGCGAGAACACCAGCCCCATCACCAGCGGTGGCATGGCCGAGCCTTCGGCATAGTGCATAAAATAGCGAAGAGCGTCGTGGGCCTCTGTCCCCTCGGGCGGTATGAGCCGCGAGCCTCCATTCAGCCCCTCGCAGAGGGTCTCAAGGATATAGCCGGTTTCCGCCAGAACCCGTCCGTTCCACTCGACGATCGGGGCCTTACCCAGGGGATGCAGGGCCTTTAAGGCCGCCGGGGCCAGCAAGGTGCGCGGATCGCGGCTGTAGCGGATCACCGTATAGGTCACCCCCAGCTCTTCCAGCAGCCACAAGACACGCTGGGACCGCGAGTTTTCGAGGTGGTGAACGGTGATCATATTGGCTCCGAATGGCGTTAAAGATTTGAATTTTTATACGCCATCCGTAACGTCACCAGATCAAGCGCTTCTGCAGCCTCAAAGACTATCAACCAGCACGATTTCCGCATCTTCCAGCGCGGTAAAGGTCAGGCTGGCCTCATCCTTGATGGCTGCCCCGTCGCGGGCCTTGAGGGTGTGGCCGTTAAGCGCGACCGACCCCGCCGCCAGCACGGCATAGGCATGGCGACCCGCCGCGAGGGGGTAGCTTAGGGTATCCCCGGCCTTGAGCGTGGCACCGGCTACACGGGCGTTCGCCCGGATCGGCAGGGCGTCGGTGTCGCCGTCCATACCTGAGGCGAGGGTGACAAACTGCCCGGCGCGGTCGGTCTTGGGGAAGGGCTGTGCCCCCCAGGACGGGGCACCGCCCCGGCTGTCCGGCAGGATCCAGATCTGGAACAGGGTGGTTTGCTCTTGTTCAAGGTTATATTCGGCGTGGCGGATGCCGGTCCCAGCGCTCATGACCTGGACGTCGCCCGCGCCGGTGCGACCCTGATTGCCAAGGCTGTCCTGGTGCGTGATCGCCCCGGTGCGGACATAGGTGATGATCTCCATGTCCGCATGCGGATGGGGCGGAAAGCCGCTCTGGGCGGCGATTTCGTCATCATTCCAGACCCTGAGTGCGCCCCAGCCCATACGCTCGGGATCATAGTAGTTGGCAAACGAGAAGTGGTGACGGGCATTGAGCCAGCCATGGTCGGCATGGCCAAGGGTCTCGAAACGGCGAACATCAATCATAGCGGCATCCGGCTTAAGAGAGGCACCGCACGGGGCGGCAGATGACGACTATATAGGTAACAGTTTCGGTTACGGAAGGGGGCTCGTGTCGGTCCGAAAAGGATGCTATGATCGCATCAAATTCGCATTAAATTCGATGTGAGTGGGAGGCTCAAATGGACATCACCCGGGATATCCGTCCGCTCACAGAGTTTAAGCGGGACAGCGCCCGACTCATTGCCCAGATGCGTGAAACCGGTCAGCCCCAGATTTTGACTGTGAACGGTCGCCCCGCGATTGTCATGATGGATGCGGCGGCTTGGCAATCGCTTCAGGACCAATTGGAACAGGCCCAGACACGGGTTGCGATTCGCGAAGGGCTGGATCAGGCGCTTATGGGGCAGGGGCAGTCCGTGGACGCCGTCTTTGATGCCCTGAGTTCTGAGGGCTAATGCCATGATGCCGGTCCGGATTACGCCCCGGGCAGCCTGCGACCTTTCCAACGCTAAGGCTTGGTTGTTCGAGCGAAATCCTCGGGCCGCTAAGGCTTGGATCAAGGGCATCCGAGCCATGATCTCCGAGCTTGGGCGGTTTCCGGATGCCCACCCGCTGGCGCAAGAGGCGCACACCTTCGGTTTTTTGGTGCGATGTGCGCTTTACGGACAGGGAACACGCTGGCGAGTTTATTATGCCCTGATTGACGAGATCGTCTATGTGCTGCACGTCCGGCACGGTTTGCTTGCACCGGATTGGTCCAAACTGGATTAGGCCTCGCCCGGCACAAAGGCGGCGCGTCCGGTCTGGCCCCGGTGGCGCAGGAAGGCATCGAGCAGCACACAGGCCATCATCGCCTCGGCCACCGGCACGGCGCGAATACCCACGCACGGGTCGTGGCGGCCCTTGGTCAGGATCTCGACCGGCTGGCCGTTGGCGTCAATCGACGGCTGGGGGATTAGGATCGACGAGGTGGGCTTCAGCGCCATGCGCGCCACCACTGGCTGGCCGGTGCTGATGCCGCCTAGAATGCCCCCGGCGTGATTGCTCAGAAACTCTGGCCCGTCCGGCCCCATGCGCATAGGGTCCGCATTGGTCTCGCCGCGCAGGGCCGCACTGGCAAAGCCTTCGCCAATTTCGACGCCCTTGACCGCATTGATGCTCATCAGCGCCGCCGCCAGTTCCGCATCGAGCTTGCCATAGAGCGGCGCGCCCCATCCGGCGGGCACACCCTCGGCCACGACCTCGACCACGGCCCCGACCGAGGAGCCGGCCTTGCGCACGCTGTCGAGATAGGCTTCCCAGTCTGTGGCCGCGACCGGGTCCGGGCAGAACAGGGGGTTCTGGTCTACGACGTCCCAGTCAAAGCGGTCGCGGTCAATCCCATGCGGCCCGAGCTGGACCATGGCAGCCCGGATCTGGATCGGCTTCGGCAGGATCTGGCTTAGCACCGCCTGAGCCACTGCGCCCGCCGCAACCCGGGCCGCAGTTTCCCGCGCCGACGAGCGCCCGCCGCCCCGTGGATCGCGAAGGCCATACTTGGCAAAATAGGTATAGTCCGCGTGACCGGGGCGGAACTGGTCGGCGATGTCGCCATAGTCCTTGGAGCGTTGATCGACGTTTTCGATCATCACACTGATCGGGGTGCCCGTCGTGCGCCCCTGATAGACCCCGGACAGGATCCGCGCGGCATCCGGCTCGCGCCGTTGGGTGACAAAGCGACTGCCGCCCGGTTTGCGCCGGTCCAGCGCGACCTGAAGGTCAGCTTCGCTCAAAGACAGGCCCGGCGGGCAGCCATCGATGACACAGCCCAAGGCGGGGCCGTGGCTTTCGCCCCATGTGGTGACACGAAACAGATGACCAAAGGTATTGTGTGACATAGGCCGGACTTAAACCACTTGATCCGACAGGGCAAATGTTGCCCCCGATACAATTTCGCATCGCGCTATCAGGCGACGCGGTCCTGCAGCGGGGCCGCCCAATGGCGGGCAAAGCTCTGCAACAGCTCGTGGGCTGGGCGCACAGGCTCCGTCCCCTCCAGCAAACGCACGAACAGATGCCCCGCCGGGTGGCGCGCAGTGGCCGGAAGGCCATCCTGTTCCGAGCGCAGGATCAGCCCCGGGCTACTGGCCCGGACCACCACCAAGGTGCGCGGCCCGTGTGGGGTGTCCAGTTCGAGCCGCCCGCCCTGACGCAACAGGCTCGGGCGCACGGCCAGCTCCATCCACAGATCATGGCCGGAGACACTCAGGCCCTCAGGGCATTGGATCCGCACCCGCAAATAGACTGACGCGCCGTCGGGGCTGCGGGCCTTGAGCCGCAAGGTCTCTTGATTGCGCAGGCCCCTGGGCAGGTTCAGCCGCACTGGCCGCCCGTCTGGTAGGCTATGATCGAGCGGCCCGCCATGAAGCGCGAGATCCAACGGCAGGGCGAGAGGGATGGCCAGATGGTCCGGAGCCTCGGGCGCGGAGGCCGGGCTCGCCTCCGTTTGGCCCCGTAACAGGGCCCGTTGTAACAGAAGGTCGCGGGCCTGAACCAAGGCCTGCATATAGTCGGTCTCGCCGCCCGGACGGTCCGGATGGGCCGCCTTGGCCGCACGCCGAAAGGCCGCGCGGATTTCCGGCGCGGTCGCAAGGGCACTGACCCCCAAACAAGCCCGAGCCTGTTCGGTGACGGGGTCTGCAAGCGGTATCAAGGCGTTTCCCACGCGCAGACCATGCCCGCATTCGCCTTAACAGAGGGTTGATAAGGCCTTTTACCAACGCCTCGGGCGTCAAGGTGTGGTGGGCGTCGAGGCGTGGCGGGCTGATAAAATCTCTGAAAATTCGGAGCTAAAAATAGGGTCAAAATAAAAAATTGACATTCCTAAATAAAAATAGCATAAGGAACACGTCGGTATTTGCTTGTTGAACTGCTTTTATTCGCAAAATTATTTGCGTCGAAACGGAACTTCATTTCAAAAATCGTTCTATCCCACACGTCCGCAGTCGCGGCGTGGTGTTTTTACATGTCATGAAAGGGTATATTATGACCACAGGCACAGTGAAATGGTTCAACAGCACCAAGGGTTTTGGCTTCATTCAACCGGATGACGGCGGGGCGGATGCCTTCGTGCACATCTCGGCCGTTGAACGCGCGGGGATGCGGGAAATCGTCGAAGGTCAGAAGCTGGCCTATGACCTTGAGCGCGATAACAAGTCCGGCAAGATGTCGGCCTGTAATCTGCAAGCCGCTTAAGGTCTGGCGCGTTCGGGCGGATCACGCCTGAGCGCATAAAGATTGGGCGGACCCGGGGCTGACTTCGGGATCCGCGTTCACGGGCATGGTGCGACCGATCATTCGGGAGCCTGTGCCCGTTTTCGTGTTTGGCTTGTAGGGAACGGTAGGTCTCTTTTATGAAATCGAATTTTTGTACTTATTATGTA
>DAITMY010000132.1:0-6698 GCA_036834925.1 Asticcacaulis sp. | reverse complement strand
CTATACACCCGATGCCCCGGTTCAGGTAAAGCGTCAGATGACATCTTTCTGACAAAGCCGCATCAAATCGGCTGGTCCCTATCCCGCCCTCCCGGAGCCTCTTCTGCCCATGACTGCCTCGACCCCCGCTAAACCCACTGCCATCCAAATGGCGGATGCCATTCGTGTCCTGTCGATGGAGGCCGTGCACCGGGCCAAGTCCGGACACCAGGGGATGCCCATGGGTATGGCCGATGTGGCCACGGTCCTGTGGACCAAGTTCCTCAAGCATGACCCGAAGATGCCGCAATGGGCGGACCGGGACCGGTTCGTCCTGTCCGCAGGTCACGGCTCGATGCTGATCTATGCCCTGTTGCACCTGACCGGCTACAAGGCCGTGACAATGGACGCCATCAAGGACTTCCGCCAGTGGGGCTCGGTCACACCGGGTCACCCGGAATATGGCCATACCCCGGGCGTGGAGACGACCACCGGCCCGCTGGGACAGGGTCTGGCCACCGCCGTCGGTATGGCCATGGCCGAACGGCACCTGAATGCGCGCTATGGCGATGATCTGGTCGATCACCGCACTTGGGTCATTGCCGGGGACGGCTGCCTGATGGAAGGGCTGAGCCACGAAGCGATCAGCATTGCCGGGCGGTTCAAGCTGAACAAGCTGACGGTGCTGTTCGACGATAACAACGTCACCATCGACGGCTTTGCCACCATTGCCGAGACCGGCGACCAGCTCGCCCGCTTTAAGGCCGCCGGATGGGCGGTCAAGGCCATCGACGGCCACGACCACGACAAGATCGCCGCCGCCCTGCGCTGGGCCACCAAGCAAGACAAGCCGACCTTGATCGCCTGTAAGACCAAGATTTCCAAGGGCGCAGGCCCCAAGGAAGGCGATCCGCACAGCCACGGTTATACTCTGTTCGATGACGGCATTAAGGCGGCCCGTGAGGCCATGGGCTGGACGGCAGAGCCCTTTACCGTGCCGGAGCCGATTGCCAAGGCCTGGAAAACCGCCGGCACGCGGACTGTTAAACTGCGCAAGGCCTGGGATGCCCGCCTGAAAGCCCATCCCAAGGCCGAGGACTTTGTCCGCGCCATGACCGGCGAGCTACCCGCCGCCCCGTTTGCCGCGCTCGATACCCACATTGAAAAAGTAGCTGCGGAAAAACCCGCCAATGCCACCCGCGCTTGGTCGGGCGCAGCGCTGGAGCAGCTGGCCCCCACCCTCGTGGACATGGTCGGCGGCTCGGCTGACCTCACCGGCTCCAACAATACTTTCGTCAAGGGGATGACGGCGTTTGATGCCCCCGACTATGCCGGGCGCTACGTGCATTATGGCGTGCGCGAGTTTGGCATGGCCGCCTGCCTTAATGGTATGGCCCTGCATGGTGGGGTCATCCCCTACTCAGGCACCTTCTTTGTCTTTAGTGACTACAGCCGTCCGGCGATCCGTCTCGGAGCGTTGATGGGCATACGCGCCATCCACGTCATGACCCACGATTCGATTGGGGTCGGCGAAGATGGTCCGACCCACCAACCGGTCGAACATCTGGCCAGCTTCCGCGCCATGCCGAACGTGCTGGTGTTCCGCCCAGCCGACGCCGTGGAAACCGCTGAGTGCTGGAAAGCTGCCTTGCTCGCCACCAAGACCCCGTCGATCCTGGCCCTGTCCCGCCAGAAGGTACCCGCCGTGCGCTCAAGCGGTGGCGATCTTTCGCTCAAGGGCGCCTATGAGCTGGCTCCGGCCACCGGTACAGCCACGGTGACCCTGTTTGCCTCGGGCACCGAAGTGTCGGTGGCCATGGCCGCCCGCGCCAAGCTCGAAGCCGAGGGGATCGGCACGCGGGTGGTCTCGACCCCGTGCTGGGAACTGTTTGAGCAACAGGACGCAGCCTATCAGCAAGCTGTAATCGGGACGAGCCCGGTCAAGGTCGCGGTCGAAGCCGCCAGCCGCTTTGGCTGGGAGCGGTTTATCGGCCAAGATGGCCTGTTTGTCGGCATGACCGGGTTTGGCGCTTCGGCCCCCGCTGAGGTCCTGTTCGAGAAATTCGGCATCACCGCCGAGGCGGTTGTCGCGGCGGCCAAGTCGCGCATTTAATCCGCTAACCGATCATTTTTTGGAGACCCGGAGCTTGCTCCGGGTCTTTTTTTGTGTGCAATTCCAAAGGGTAGCATGAATAATGCGTGGGAAAAATCAGAACATTCGCGCTAAAATTGCCCCACCAAATCAACCCCACATATTTTGCGACCTACTTGCCATAAATCAACAATAAACCACATAAATCAAAATATAGTCACGTATATTTTGCCAATTTGTCACATAACTCCTCTACAGACCGCCCCATGAGCACCGCACCTGCGGGCCGCTCACACCGGGAACAAACACGAAAAAAACCAGTCTGAACGGAGAGTTCTATGAAGTCGCTGCTGACGGGCACTGCCCTCGGCGCCATGCTGCTTGCCTCGCAAGCGGGCCTGGCCCTTGCCGATGAAACCAACAAAAACAATCCTAATACCACAGAAAAAGTCGAAGAAGTTGTGGTTACCAAAGGCCGCGCCTACGCGACCTCTGTGACCTCAAAGGACATGATGAAGCGTCAAGCGCAGCTGGGCAGCGTCAACCAGGCCGTCAGCGAGCTGCCGGGCGTTCACATTACCGAAGGCGATCACTTCGGCTCTTCGGACTGGGTGACGACCATTACCATGCGTGGCTTTAAGTCGGGCGCCGGTGGCCAGCAGATCGGGACCACCATCGAAGGCCTGCCGAACGGCTCGTCGAACTATGGCGGAGGCTCGCGCGCCAACCGCTTCATCGATATCCTCGACCTGAAAGCTGTTGAAGTATCGCAAGGCACCGCCGACATCAGCTCGCGCTCGAACGAAGCCCTAGGCGGAACGCTGAAGTTCCATATCGATGATCCGGCAGTGGATAACGTATCCGCGTGTTTGCCTTGACCGGCGACCAATCGGCCAGCAAGTACTATGTCCGCGTCGATACCGGCGAATTCCTGCCCAATACCTTTGCCTTCGTCAGCGGATCGCGCGCCAAGAACAACGACTGGGTTTATGACGTCACCCCGACCACCCGCGACTTCCTGACTGGCAAGCTTCAGTCGACGGTATTCGACACCAAGATTACCGCCGTCATGACCTGGAACAAGGCCAACGAATCGGAATTCGAACCGGTATCTCTGGCCCAGTTCGCCGCCAACCCGCGCAAAGACAACCTGAATCCGTACTGGACGGGCAAGGCGACCTTTGACGAGTATTACCGCGATGCCTGGCGGGCACACCGCGAGAACATCTTTGGCTACATCCGCGCCGAGAAGACCCTTGGCGAAGTCAAGTTCAACGCGACGGTCTATAACCACCTGATGTGGGGCCAAGGCGATTGGGCCCCCCCGTTCATGGTCGACGTATTCGACGACAAGGGCGGGCCGGAAAGTGAACTGAAGCCGGGCGTACAGTATCGCGGTCAGACCAGCTTTACCGATTTCACTTTCGTCAACCCCGATGGCACCAAGGCGACCCCGCGTTTCCCGAAGCTGTCTGACTGTAAGACCTCGGGTGGCCTGAAGCCGCAGCACGATCCGAACTGCTTTGTCGGAACCGTGTCGCCGGTCATGTCCTACCGTCACACCCATTATCATAACGTCCGCAAAGGCATTACGGCGGATGCGGAATGGGCGCACGATTTCGGCTTTGTCGATAACCTGCTGCGCGGTGGCATCTGGATCGAAGACGGCAAGTCACGCACGACCCGCGACTGGCACCGGATTATCAATCCGACCCTGAGCGTCGACTATGACCGCACGCCTTACTATGTGCAGTTCCGCGACAACCACACCTACAACGAATTCATGTACTACATTGAAAACGTTGCTAAAGTGGGCCCGGTCACCGCGCGCCTCGGCGTCAAGCAATTCTTCGTGGACCGCAAGCGCGTTCGTGATATCGGGGCGGCCACCACCACGGTGCTGAATTCGGACTCTGATCCGTTGCTGAACGCCGGCTTCAGCTATGCCACGCCGATCGAAGGCCTTGAAGTGTTCGGCGGCTACTCGGAAAACTTCAACGCCATCGACCAGGGCCGCATGGGCTCGAAGACTGAAGAGTTGACCCGCGTCCAACCGGAAACGGCCAAAAACAAAGAACTGGGTTTCCGTTACAATAATGAAGGCCTGCGCTTCGCCGCCACCTACTATGACGTTCAGTTCAATAATCGCGTTGTCTTTGTCAGGAACGGTAAGGAAACTGGCATTCCGTACCTGAGCGAAACCGATGGCGTCTATATCAACACCGGCGGCATGAACAGCAAGGGCCTCGAAGTCCTTGGGGGTTACAACTTCGGCAACGGCTGGCGTGTGGCGGGCTCCTATACGCTCAACAAGGCCCGTTATACGTCGACCGGCAGCGCCAACCTCGATCAGTCCACTGGCATCAAGCCGGGCGCTCAGGTCTGGGGCTCACCGAAGGTGATGTACAACGTCAGCGCGGACTATTCGGACAGTAACTGGGGCTTTGGTATTGCGACCAAGTTTGTCAGCAAGCAGTTCATCAACTTCACCAACTCGCTGAAGGCTGATAGCTACTTTATGACCAACGCCTATGTCAGCGTCAATGGTACCGCGATTTCCGAGACCCTGAAAGGGGTTGAGGCGCGCCTGACCATCAACAACCTGACCGACACCGTGTTCATCAACGGGATCAACGGCAGCTCGGTCTATCCGGGTGCACCGCGGACCGTCACCTTCTCGGTCACTGCAGACTTCTAAGAGAACCGCCTTCCTCTCTTAGCCTTAAAGCCGGAGCCCTAATCCCCTGGGCTCCGGCTTTTTTTTGATCTGACGACAGCACAATCCAGACGGACCGCAGTAATGATGCCGCGAATACAGGCTGTAAGACTGCGCTCGGCATATTCTGATAAAATAATATAATTTGAAACGGGTTTAATCCCGGCACAACGTCGCAATTCGTAACCCGGTTTGAGCCGAATTACCCTCTGATGCTCTTGACTCTGTGACGCCAGTCCTCAAAACCGTCAGCAACGCTCATCGCTTAACCGCGTGGGTTTATCATATAAAAAAGGAAGCGGGTTTCATGGCACTTCGCGTTGCGATTAACGGGTTTGGCCGCATCGGCCGTCTGGTTCTGCGCTCGATCATCGAGCATGGCCGCACCGACATCGAGGTCGTGGCGATCAACGACCTAGGGCCGGTTGAAACCAATGCGCACCTGCTGCGCTATGACAGTGTACACTGGCGCTTCCCCGGAGAGGTCAAGGTCGACGGCGAGACCCTGACCATCGTTGCCAATGGCCGCAGCTATGGCCCAATCAAGGTCACCGCGATCCGCAACCCGGCTGAACTGCCGCACAAAGAGCTGGGTGTCGACATCGCTTTCGAGTGCACCGGCATCTTTACCAAGCGCGACACCGCCGCCGCCCACCTCGAAGCGGGCGCCAAGCGCGTACTCGTGTCAGCCCCATGCGACAATGCCGACAAGACCATCGTGTTCGGCGTGAACCATGACGTCCTGAGCGCCGCTGACACCGTCGTGTCGAACGCCTCGTGCACCACCAACTGCCTGGCCCCCGTGGCCAAGGTGCTGCATGACCTGTGCGGCATTGAGCGTGGCTATATGACCACCATCCACGCCTTCACCAATGACCAGCCGTCGCTCGATCAGATGCACAAGGATCTGTATCGCGCCCGCGCCGCCAATCAGTCGATGATCCCGACCTCGACCGGGGCCGCCAAGGCTGTGGGCCTGGTGCTGCCGCAACTGGCCGGCAAGCTCGATGGCTCGTCGATCCGGGTGCCGACGCCGAACGTGTCGGTGGTCGACCTCAAGATCGTACCGTCGCGCAGCGTGACCAAAGACGAGATCAATGCCGCAATCATCGCCGCCGCGGACGGCCCGATGAAGGGCGTGCTGGCCTATACCAACGACCCGATCGTGTCGGTGGACATCAACCACGTGGCAGCCTCTTCGACCTTTGCCCTGCCCCAGACTCAGGTGATCGAGGGCCAACTGGCCCGCATCCTGACCTGGTACGACAACGAGTGGGGCTTTGCGACGCGCATGAGCGACACCGCGCTGCACATGGCCAAGTATCTGTAATTTGTTCAGGCCCCCGGAAACGGGGGCCTTTTTTGTCATATCAGAAGACCATTCCATGACCTTTAAAACGCTCGACCAGCTTGCAGACTTGACCGGCCAGACCGCCCTCGTGCGCGTCGATTTCAACGTCCCGATGGATGGGGGCCGGATCACCGACGATACCCGTCTGCGCGTGGCCTTGCCGACGATTGCGGCCCTGACTGGCAAGGGGGCCAAGGTGGCGCTGCTGGCACACTTTGATCGCCCCAAGGGACAACGCGTCCCGGAGATGAGCCTGGCCCCGGTGGC
The DNA here is from genome assembly GCA_036834925.1 of Asticcacaulis sp. Lineage (GTDB taxonomy): Bacteria > Pseudomonadota > Alphaproteobacteria > Caulobacterales > Caulobacteraceae > Asticcacaulis. The sequence continues at coordinate 293 of DAITMY010000132.1, read as the reverse complement.
CCCGGCCCTTGCGGCCTTGCTGAACGCGCCCGTGGCCTTTGCCGACGACTGTGTTGGCGCTGTGGCCGCCGACACCATCAGCGCCCTGCCCGCTGGCGGGGTGATCCTGCTTGAAAACGTCCGCTTCCACGCGGGCGAGGAAAAGAATGATCCGGCGTTTGCTGCGGACCTGGCCAAACTCGGCCAGCTTTATGTCAATGACGCCTTTTCGGCGGCCCACCGCGCCCATGCCTCGACCGAAGGCCTGGCTAAGCTATTGCCCGCCTATGCCGGAGACAGCATGGCCCGTGAGC
>DAITMY010000131.1:0-6728 GCA_036834925.1 Asticcacaulis sp. | reverse complement strand
CAAACGGACAATCACACTCTGTCTAATCACATTCGTTCGAGTTTGGCATCCATTTCGCCCGACTTAAGGCCCCGTTAACCATCAAAAAAGACCGCAGTGATGTGAAAAGGTCATGAATCCGGCGTTATGTGGCATCAGCTGCGATTCAGGCTTGCGGATCACATAAAGATATCTTTATATGCATATGTGATGCGAGGTGAGTGAAGATGTTGCGGTCTGACGATATGCTGGATGCCTTGCGGGCGGCGGGCGAGCCGACCCGACTGCGCATTCTTGTGCTGCTGGCGGCTGAAGAGTTGTCGGTCATGGAGCTGGGTCGGATATTGGACCAAAGCCAACCGCGTGTGTCCCGGCATTTGAAATTGATGAGCGAAGCGGGCCTGATCGAGCGCTTTCCGGATGGGGCTTGGGTGTTTTACCGCCTGCCGAGTGCCGGGCCGCGTCGGGCGCTGGTGGATTCTATCCTCGATCGTCTGGACTTGACCGAAGATCAGTCTGAACGGGATTTGGCGCGGCTGGGGGAAATCCAGACCGAGCGTCTGGCCTCGGCGGCGGCTTATTTCGAACAGGTCGCGCCGCGCTGGGACGACATCCGCTCGCATTATGTCGCCGAAGACGCCGTCGAGGCGGCGATTGTGCGGGTGGCCGGCGAGGGGCCGTTCCGGCGTTTAATCGACCTCGGGACGGGTTCTGGTCGGATGCTGACCCTGTTGGGGACACGCGCCCGTTCGGCGCTCGGCCTTGATCTGTCGCAACAGATGCTGAATGTCGCCCGCGCTCGCGCCCGTGAGGCGGGGCTGGACTCTATTGAACTGCGCCATGGCGATATCTTCAGTACACGCGAGCCGGATGCCAGCGCCGATCTGGTGCTGGTGCACCAAGTTTTGCACTATCTCAACGACCCTGCCTCAGCCGTTGCCGAAGCCGCGCGCCTGACCGCCCCCGGCGGGCGTCTGTTGCTGGTCGATTTTGCCCCCCACGCGCTGGAGCAGCTGCGTGAGCAGCACCAGCACCGTCGTCTGGGCTTTTCCGACGAAGAAATCAGCCGATGGCTGGCGGATGCCGGTTTGTCGCTTGATCAAAATGTAGCCCTGCCGCCGTCGCGCGAGCCGGGCTTGACCGTTAAAATCTGGGCCGCCGTGCGGTCCCGCGATCACCTGCGGAGCGTCGCATGAGCCTGAGCCGAGCCAGAGACCTGTTGCTGTCACCCTTGGGACCTGTCGCCCGCGCGGGTGGCCGAGGGCAGCGTCCGCTGAACATTTCATTCGAATTTTTCCCGCCCAAGTCCGAGGAGATGGAGGTCTCGCTGTGGAAGGCCATTGACCGGCTTTCGCCGCTTAATCCGTCTTTTGTGTCGGTGACCTATGGAGCTGGGGGCTCGACGCGCGAACGGACACACCGCACCGTGAAGCGGCTGATCGATGAGACGGCCCTCAAGCCTGCCGCTCACCTGACCTGCGTTGAGGCGACCCGCGAAGAAGTCGATCAAGTGATCCGCGACTATGGCCGGGCCGGGGTCAAACATATTGTCGCCCTGCGCGGGGATCCGCCGTCGGGCATGGGCGGGGCCTATGTGCCGGGACCGGATTCCTATGCCAATGCGACCGAGCTGACCCGCGCGATCCGGCGTCTGGGCGACTTTGAGGTTTCGGTCGGGGTCTATCCGGAAAAGCATCCGGAAAGCCCGTCGCTTGATCATGATCTCGATGTGCTCAAGGCCAAGGTCGATGCCGGGGCCACGCGCGGGATCAGCCAGTTTTTCTATGACATCGACACCTTTTTGCGCTTTCGCGATCGGGTCGTGGCTGCCGGGATCACCATTCCGATCGTGCCGGGCATCATGCCGGTGACCAATTTCAAAGGCCTCCAGAAAATGGCTGCCGGGTGCAATACGCTTATCCCGGACTGGCTGGCCAATCTGTTCCAAGGTCTGGACGATGACGCCGACACGCGCCGCCTGCTCGCCAGTTCCGTCGCCGCCGAAATGTGCGCACGGCTCGAAGAAGAAGGCTTTACCGATTTCCACTTCTACACCCTGAACCGGGCCGAGCTGGTCTATGCCATCTGCCGGGTACTGGGGATCCGCGAGGCTAAGGACACCCAATGACCGTGAAAACCCGCCAAGAGCGGATTGCCGCCCTGAAACAGGCCGCCCGCGAGCGTATCCTCATTCTCGACGGCTCTTGGGGTGTGATGATCCAGAAGCGTAAGCTGGAAGAGGCCGATTATCGCGGTCCACGCTTTGCCGATCATGCTCATCCGCAAAAAGGCAATAACGATCTGTTGGTCTTGACCCGTCCGGACATTATCACGGACTTGCACGACGCCTATTTCGCCGCTGGGGCCGATATCTCCGAGACCAACACCTTTTCTGCCACCACAATCGGCATGGCCGATTATGGCATGGAGCCGGTGGTCAGTGAGCTGAACCTTAAGGCCGCGCAGCTCGGCCGCGAAAGCGCCGACCGCTGGACCGAGGCCGAGCCCCATAAGACGCGTTTCATCGCCGGATCGATTGGTCCGCTCAATAAGACCTTGTCGATCAGTCCGGACGTCAACGATCCGGGGGCGCGCGGTGTGACCTGGGATGAGGTCTATCACGCCTATCGCCAGCAGATTCGGGCCCTGAACGAAGGCGGAGTTGACCTTTATCTGGTCGAGACCATCTTCGACACCCTCAATGCCAAGGCCGCGATCAAGGCCATTCTGGACCTTGAGGCCGAAGGGTTGGAACCGCTGCCGATCTGGATTTCAGGGACCATTACCGACCGCTCGGGCCGCACCCTTTCGGGGCAAACGGTCGAGGCGTTCTGGAACAGCGTGCGCCACGCCAAGCCGTTTGCCGTGGGCTTTAACTGCGCCCTGGGGGCGGACCTGATGCGCCCGCACATCGCGGAAATCTCGCGTCTGGCCGATACGCTGGTGGCGGCCTATCCCAATGCGGGCTTGCCCAATGCCATGGGGGAGTACGACGAAGAGCCGCATCAAACCGCCTGCCAGCTCGAAGAGTGGGCGCAAAGCGGACTGGTCAACATCCTCGGCGGATGCTGTGGGACCACACCGGATCATATCCGCCATATCGCCCAGGATGTCGCCGGAAAGGCCCCGCGTGTGCCGCCAGAGGTCGAACCGGCCTTGCGTCTTGCGGGGTTGGAGCCGTTCGAACTGGCGGGCTGAGGCGTGTTGCCGCCTTTATTGAATAATTGACTTTGCCCAAAGACATCTGCGCCTTAAATCCGAGACCATGACCCAGAAACCCCGCATCTTTGTCAATATTGGTGAGCGCACCAATGTCACCGGATCCGCCAAGTTCCGCAAACTGATCGTGGCCGGGGATTATACGGCGGCGCTGGATGTGGCCCGCCAGCAGGTCGAGGCCGGGGCTCAGGTCATTGACGTGAACATGGACGAGGGGTTGCTCGACTCCAAAGCGGCCATGGTCACCTTCCTCAATCTGATCGCCGCCGAGCCAGATATTGCCCGGGTGCCGCTGATGATCGACTCGTCCAAATGGGATGTGATCGAGGCGGGCCTTCAGTGTGTTCAGGGTAAGGCCATCGTCAATTCGATCAGCCTTAAGGAAGGCGAGGAGAGCTTCCTCAAACAGGCTCGCGCCTGTCTCAATTACGGGGCGGCGGTGGTGGTCATGGCCTTTGACGAGGTCGGCCAGGCCGATACCTGTGCCCGCAAGGTCGAGATCTGTACCCGTGCCTACAAGATCCTGACGGAAAAAATCGGGTTCCCGCCCGAAGACATCATCTTTGACCCCAATATCTTCGCCGTCGCCACGGGGATAGAAGAGCACGACAACTATGCCGTGGACTTTATCGAGGCGACGCGGATCCTCAAACAGACCTTGCCTCATGCCCGGATCTCTGGCGGGGTGTCGAACGTCTCCTTCAGCTTCCGGGGCAATGAGCCGGTCCGGCGCGCGATCCACGGTGTGTTCCTCTACCACGCGATTGCGGCGGGGATGGACATGGGCATTGTCAATGCGGGTGACCTGCCGGTCTATGATGACATTGACCCCGAGCTGCGCGAAGCCGTCGAAGATGTGATCCTCAACCGCCGCAACGATGGTCTGGCCACCGAGCGCCTGGTGGATCTGGCGCCGCGTTACAAAGATGACAAGGGCGCCGAGCGGGTGGTCAACCTCGCTTGGCGTGAAGCTCCGGTTGCCGACCGCATCGCCCATGCGCTGGTGCACGGCATTACCGAATTCATCGAGGCCGATACCGAAGAGGCCCGCCAGGGGGTGGCCCGGCCGCTGCACGTGATCGAAGGTCCGCTGATGGCCGGGATGAACGTCGTCGGCGATCTGTTTGGCGCGGGCAAGATGTTCCTGCCCCAAGTCGTCAAGTCGGCGCGGGTGATGAAACAGGCCGTGGCCTATCTGCAGCCGTTCCTTGAGGCCGAAAAAGAGGGGGCCCCGCGCGAGGCGGCGGGCAAGATCCTTATGGCCACGGTCAAGGGCGATGTGCATGACATCGGCAAGAATATCGTCGGCGTGGTCCTTCAGTGTAACAACTACGACGTCATCGACCTCGGGGTCATGGTCCCGGCGGATCGCATTCTGGATGCCGCGATTGAGCACAAGGTCGATATCATCGGTCTGTCTGGTCTGATCACACCATCGCTCGACGAGATGGTGTTCGTCGCCCAGGAAATGCAGCGCCGGGGTCTGACGTGCCCGTTGCTGATCGGCGGGGCCACCACGTCCAAAACCCACACGGCCGTCAAGATCGAACCGGGCTACAAGGCTGGACCGACCGTCTATGTGCTCGATGCCAGCCGCGCCGTCGGGGTGGTGTCCAACCTGTTGTCTCCCACAGAGCGCGATGGGTTCGTGGCCGATACCCGCGCCGACTATGTCAAGGTTCGGGCGAGCTATGGCCGGGGCGGATCGACGCCGCGCGCGACCTTGCAACAGGCGAGGGACAACAAGTTTGCCATTGATTGGACGGTCGATGTGCCGACCCCGCCCAGCTTTACCGGCACGCGGGTGTTTTCGCCCTATGACCTGCGCGACCTAGCCGACCATATCGACTGGACGCCGTTTTTTGCCTCGTGGGAGCTGGCCGGGCGTTTCCCGGACATCCTGACTGACGAGATCGTCGGCGAGGCGGCGACCAACCTTTATAAAGATGCTCAGGTGATGCTGGAGCGGATCCTCAGCGAGGGCTGGTTTACCGCCCGGGGAGTGGTCGGCTTCTGGCCCGCCAATGCCGAGGGCGACGATATTCTGGTCTATACCGACGAGACCCGCACCGAGGTCCGGGCGCGTCTGCACACGCTTCGCCAGCAAATGAGCAAGACCGGGGCCGGACGTCATAATGTGGCCCTCTCCGACTTTATTGCGCCTGTGGGGACCGTGCCGGACTGGGTCGGCGGCTTTGCCGTCACCACCGGTCATGGCGAGCTTGAGGTGGCCAAGCGCTTCAAGGACGCGGGGGACGATTACAGCGCCATTCTGGCCACGGCCTTGGCCGACCGTCTGGCCGAGGCCTTTGCTGAGTGTCTGCACAAGCGGGTCCGGCGTGAGCTGTGGGGCTATGCGGCGGATGAAACCTTGTCGCTCGATGACATCATCCTCGAAAAGTACCGTGGGATCCGTCCAGCCCCCGGCTATCCGGCCCAGCCGGAACATACGGAAAAGCTGACCTTGTTTGAGCTGCTTGATGCCCGGGCTGCAACGGGGATGGACCTGACCGAGAGCATGGCCATGACCCCGCCTGCCTCGGTCAGTGGCCTTTATCTGGCCCATCCCAAGGCCCACTATTTCGGCGTCGGCAAGATCGAGAAGGATCAGGTCGAAGACTATGCTCGCCGCAAGGGCTGGGATCTGGCCACCGCTGAGCGCTGGCTGGCCCCGATCCTCAACTATGATCCCGCCTCCGAAGGCCAGAGCAGCGCCGCATAACGCTGAAAAAAAAGAAACCCCCGGCCAGGGCCGGGGGTGGGGGAGTTCAGTCTGGAGAGCGTCGAAGATCAGCGCGGCAGGAGCACGCTGTCGATGACATGGATCACGCCGTTGCTGGCGTAGACGTCGGTCGCGGCAACCGTGCTCTTGCCGCCTTTTTCGTCGGTGATGACGACCTTGCCGCCGCTCAGGCTGGCTTTGAACTGGCAACCGCCAACGGTGTTGATGGTATGAGTACCGCCGTTAGCCTGGATCGCCGCCACGAGGTCCTTGGCCTTCACCTTGCCCGCCACCACGTGGCAGGTCAGGATCTTGGTTAGGGTCGCTTTGTTTTCCGGCTTGACGAGGGTTTCAACCGTACCAGCCGGCAGCTTGGCGAACGCGCCATTGGTCGGGGCGAACACCGTGAACGGACCCGGGCCCGATAGGGTGTCAACGAGACCCGCTGCCTTCACGGCGGTGACGAGGGTGCTAAAGTCTGGGTTGCTGGCGGCGACGCCCACAATGTTCGGCTTGTCAGCCTTAGGTTTATTACCATAGCCACCGGCTACAACCGGCGTGGCGAGGGCAAAAGCAGCCAGAGCGAAAACGGCCGTACGGCGCAGAGTCGAACGCATCATGATCAGAGACCTCCTTGGGTCAGCATCAGAGTTCAGTCAGTGGAGTGACAAATGAAACATCAGCGCGCGCTTGTCTGATCTACGCCGTGGCCTTCGCGGCGGATCGCTTTGTGGATCATGACAATTTGGTAAGGTAGGATTGGCAGGCATAGCCAATCACTCAGCTTTGGGCGGCGCACAGAAAACCA
>DAITMY010000130.1:0-6768 GCA_036834925.1 Asticcacaulis sp. | reverse complement strand
TCCCCTCCGTCACGCCTTCGGCGCGCCACCTCCCCTTGGAAAGGGGAGGAGAAACAGGGGGTTATAGCTTATCTCCTCCCTGCTCTGCGGGGAGGTGGCCTGAAAGGCCGGAGGGGAGTCTTTCTTGGGCCGTGGAAATCCCCTCCGCCCCGTTGCTTTAGAATGGGGCCGGGGCAACTCTCCTTAAAAGGGAAGGCGAAACAGGGGCGTCGCTTTATCTGTCGCCTTTGAGCCCATGAAATGAGCGGACAATCCGAGCATCGTTCGGCGCGATCTGGCATTTCTGTCCGGGGCGGGTACAGGCGTCGCTTTTGTCCGCCAAGGTGCGGGCACAGGCCCGGTTCTGGGCTTGTCCGGCCTTTGTCAGCGTAAAGACTTTAGCCCAGCGCGGTTCAGCACGATTTCTCTGCCCCTGACGGCTGAGGTAATGCATCAATGAGCACGGGTCATAGTCTGATTGAAAACGGGACAGGCGCAGAGTGCTGAAATTGTTGCGGATATCGGTGCAGTCGCGTGCCGATACTGTGCCGCATTGTCCCTTTAGTCCGTCCAGAATAAAGGGGCTGAAGTCGAGATAGCGGGCTCGATCAGGGCGTTGGTGCTCATGCATCAGCCCGAGCACGTGACCAAACTCGTGCAGGATGGCGCCATAGCTACTGCCGGTGCCAAAGGCCGCATAGGCCTTGGGGTGATATCCAACGGTGGCGACGGAGACCGCTGCTGGAAGCTTGCGCGCAGATCCGGGTAAGAGGCGAAGTCCCAAGCCGTTCCGGGCTTCGTCTGCGCTCGCTAAGTGAAAGCGGATGCCAGTCGCCTGGGTCCAAGCGGCCATGGCCCGGCAAACACGGGCCCACCGGGGGCTATTTTGCGGGCCAACGCAATCGGCCCGACCCTCACCAACCAGCGCCGGATCGGCGATATAGGGGACGACCGCTCCAGGCCAGGGTCGCGTTCCCTCCGCGACCGCCGCGGCCTTCACCGGCAGGTCTGGGCCAGCCATAATGAGTCCCGCCAGCATAAAGGTCATGGCCCCGAACGTGAAAAGTCTGATCCGCACCTTGGTTCCCTCGGCCAGCCCTAGCAGATGACGCGGTTAGGTTTACACGCCAAGCGCTAAAACCAACAGCTACGACCCACATTTCCGCGTGACGTCGGGCTGGGTTTGCGCTCTGATGGGGGCATGAGCGAGGTCATTAATCTCAACAAGGTGCGCAAGGCCCGGGCCAAGGCCGAGGCGAAAACCCGCGCGGTGGAAAACCGCGCTGCCTTTGGCCGCACCAAGGCTGACAAAAAGGCCGAGGCGCTGGAGGCCGCACGCCTGAAGGCGCAGCTCGAAGGGGCGTCACTCAAGTCTTCGTCCCATAAGACCCAAGACCCCGATCCAGACGCTGGTCCCGCATGAGCGGCGGGCTGAAAAAGCGGTCGCTCAATCTGGCGGGCCATGCCACCTCGGTGGCGCTGGAGCCGGCCTTCTGGGCGGTGCTGGAACAGATGGCGGCGGAGCGGGGCGTGGTGCTGACCCGCCTGATTCTGGAAATCGATGCCGGGCGGCGCGATCAGCTTTTGGCTTCGGCGCTGCGGGTAGCGGCCCTCGACTGGGCCCGGCAACAGCCCCCTGAAATAGATCAAGTCTAGGTCCCGGGATTCCTTTTCTCGGCGGAGCCTGTTAGGTCGGTTCAGAACCGATTCGTCACGAGGCCGCCATGACTTCTCAGCCGCTTGCCAACCGCCATATCGCCGTCCTGATGGGCGGGCTGTCCGCCGAGCGCGAGGTCTCGCTGGTCAGCGGGACCGCCTGCGCCGAAGCGCTGGAGCGGCTGGGCGCGCGGGTCAGCCGGATCGACGCCGGGCGGGATCTGGCGGCGGTGCTGATGGATCTGAAGCCTGATGTCGTCTTCAATGCCCTGCACGGCGCTTGGGGCGAGGATGGCTGCGTTCAGGGGATCCTTGAGACCCTGCAGATCCCCTATACCCATTCGGGTGTGCTGGCCTCGGCGCTGGCGATGGACAAGGCCAAGGCCAAGGCGGTGCTGGCGGCGGCGGGCGTGTCGGTCCCCGGCGGCGGGCTTTATCCGCGCCACGATGTGGCGCGCGATCACGTCATGGCCCCGCCCTATGTGGTCAAGCCCAATGCCGAAGGATCGAGCGTCGGCGTCTTTATGGTGTTCGAAGGGGCCAATGGCCCGCCACAGGACCTGGCGTCCGACCGCTGGTCCTATGGCGAGATGGTCATGGTCGAGCCCTATGTGGCCGGTCAGGAGTTGGCCGTGGCGGTGCTGGGCGAGGCAAGCGGTCCCCGGGCGCTGGCGGTGACCGATATTGTCGCGGCCACGGGCTTTTATGACTATGAGGCCAAGTACGGCGAGGGCGGCTCTAAGCACATCCTGCCTGCCGATGTGCCGCCCGCCGTGGCCGAGGCCGCTATGCGCATGGCCGAGCGCGCCCACAGCGCTTTAGGTTGCCAGGGTCTTACCCGATCCGACTTTCGTTATGACAAAATTAAGGACGTTCTGGTTCTTCTGGAGGTCAACACTCAGCCCGGCATGACCCCGACGTCGCTCGCCCCCGAGCAGGCGGCCCACGTGGGAATCGGGTTCGAGGCCTTGGTCTTGTGGATCGTGGAGAACGCAGCATGCCCGCGGTAGTGCGGGGCGGAAGACGACAGGATTCCGCTCAAGCCAAAAAATCCGGACGTAGCGGAGCGCCTAACAACGGCGTACGCGGCCCAGATAACCGGGCGCGCTCTGGGCATGGTGCGCCGGCTCAGGGTGGGTTTGTGTCTGGCGCACGGGCCTTTGGCGGTGTGCCGATGCCGTCGGAGCTGACGGCCTGGGTGGCTGTGGGTGGGTTTGCGGTGCTGCTCGGGGCCTTTGTCCTGACGGGCGGGCGCGGTGAAGCTATCGGTCAAGCGGTCGTGGCCGGGATGGACCGTCAGCTGGCGGGACTGGGCTTCAAGCTGGAAAATGCTCGCCTTGTGGGCGTCTCGTCCGAAGCGGCCAAGGATGTGCGCGCGGCCTTGGCCCTGCATCAGGATCAGCCGCTGGCGCTAATGGATCTGAAGGCCCTTAAAGAGCGGGTCGAGTCGGTCGGCTGGGTCGCCGAGGCGCGCGTGATCCGACAATTGCCCGATACGTTGGTGATCGAAGTGACCGAGCGCGAGCGCCTCGCCGTGTGGCAATCGCGCGGCGTCAGTCAGGTGATCGACGCCAAAGGGCAACCGATCCCGGAAGCGGATGCCCGCCAGTTTTTCCGCTTGCCCCTGATCGTCGGTGAGGGGGCCAATGAAGTCGCGCATGAAATCCTGCCGCTTTTGCGCGCGCGGCCTCGGCTCTATGCGCGGCTCGAAGCCCTCATTCGTGTGGATCAGCGCCGGTGGGACATCCGCCTTAAGGATGGCAGCCTGATTCATCTTCCGGCCCTCGACGAGGACTCGGCGCTGCTGCAACTCGATACTATCGACCAGACCCAGCGCCTGCTGGAACTGGGCTTTGCCAGTATCGATCTGCGCAACCCCGAGGCCATTTATGTCCAGCCCAAGCCCCGCAGTCTGGAGACGATCCTAGCCGGGGCCCCGCCGGGCGGCCCCGCCTGATTCTGTTGTCTGATTGAGTCTTTTTGTTTTCTGGAAAGTCCTGAATGTCACGGTTTGAAGATCGCAAACAGGCCAAGGAGGCGCTCTCGGGCATGAGCGCCGGAGTGGCCGTGGCCGCGTCCCTTGATCTTGGGGCCTCCAAGATCAGCTGTTTCATTATGAAGGCGGATGGGATCCGCAAAACCGACCGCACGGTGCGGGTGGCCGGGGTTGGCTATGTCCAGTCACGCGGCATCAAGGGCGGCACGATCGTGGATATGGACGCCGCTGCCGAAGCGATTGCCCAGGCGGTCGAGCGCGCCGAGGCCATGGCCGGGGTCTCGATCCCGGGGGTCAATGTCGCCACCGCCACGGGCCAGATGGCCTGTCACCGTGTCAGCACTCAGATTTCGCTGGGGGCCAAGCCGATTTCCGATGCGGACCTGTCGCGGGCGATTGCCTCGGCCTTGACCCAGGTTCGCTATCCCAACCGTTGGGCAATCCACCTGTTGCCCGTGGCCTGGTCCGTGGATGGCCAGCCGGGCATCCGCGATCCGCGCAACATGTTTGGCCGGGTGCTCGGGCTGGAACTTCTGGTGGTCAGCATGTCGGCGGGGGGCTTTCAGACCTTGGCTCAGTGCGTCGGACAGGCGCATTTGGAGCTTCAGGGAGTGACCGCCGCGCCGTTTGCGTCGGCTATGTCGGCGCTCGAAGATGACGAGATGGACCTTGGCGCGATCTGCATCGACATGGGCGGCGGATCAACCTCGGCCGCGGTGTTCGCGGGCGGTGGCCTTGTGCATATCGACTGCCTGCATGTGGGCGGCGGCCATGTGACGGCGGATATCGCCCGGGGCCTGTCCACCACCCTAGCCGGGGCTGAGCGGATCAAGACCCTGCACGGGTCGGCGATTGCCTCGTCCAACGAAGACCGCGAAATGATCGAAGCCCCGCCGCGGGGGGATGAGCCGGGGGCCGGGCCGGTCGTGTTTCCGCGCTCGATGCTTAAGGGTGTAATTGCCCCCCGCGTCGAGGAAACCTTGGAACTGTTGCGTGAGCGCCTCAAGGCCTCGGGTGCGCCGATCGAGCCGGGGGCCGGGATCGTGCTGACGGGCGGCGCCAGCCAGCTGGCTGGGGTGCGCGAAGTGGCTGTGCGGGTGTTCGACCGTCCGGTGCGTCTAGGGCGTCCGCGCCGGGCGCCGCACTTGGCCGATGCGGCGGCGGGTCCGGCCTTCTGTACTGCTTCAGGTGTTTTGCTGCGCACCGCCTATGGCCCGCGCGATGTGGTGCCGTCGCGTAAACTGATGAGCGGCCGCCTCAGCCCCCGCGATGCGCCCCAGGCCGAGCAGGGCGGTCTTGTCACCCGCACCCTCAGCTGGTTGCGCGAAAACCTCTGAGGGTTCCAACCTGAGGACCCCAGTCCTGTGGATCGGTTCGGTTTGCAGGCCTGCGCGACGCACTTGTGGAAAAGCCGGGCCTCAGACGCGAAATCGTTAATTTTTGTTTGCCAAAGGCTGGGGAATCTTCCGACTCATAGTAGCCAGTAACCAATCGTTAAGGGTCTTGGTTATCTGATTTACCTTGTCTTAAGGGGTGGTGCGGTGGTCGCGCGCTCCGGGTCGGGGTTCGAGAGGTCGGTCGAGAAATGGCTATTCATCTTTCCGCGCCGCGGGCAACGGAGCTAAAGCCCCGCATCGTCGTGTTCGGTGTTGGTGGTGCCGGTGGCAACGCCGTGAACAACATGATTGAAGCCGGGCTGGAGGGCGTCGAGTTTGTCGTCGCCAACACCGATGCCCAGCAGCTTCAGTTTTCAAAGACCGAGCGCCGCATTCAACTGGGCGTCTCGATCACTCAGGGCCTCGGGGCCGGGGCGCATCCCGAAGTGGGGATGACGGCCGCTGAAGAGTCGCACTCTGAAATTGCCGAGCACCTCGAAGGGGCGCACATGGTCTTTATCACCGCCGGTATGGGCGGTGGGACTGGGACGGGCGCGGCACCGGTGATCGCCCGCTGCGCGCGTGAGCGCGGGATCCTGACGGTCGGTGTTGTGACCAAGCCGTTTTCGTTCGAGGGCCGCCACCGTATGCGTCTGGCCGACAGCGGCATCAGCGAGCTGCAGCGCTACGTCGATACCCTGATCGTCATCCCCAACCAGAACCTGTTCCGTCTGGCCAATGAGCGGACCACCTTCGCCGAGGCCTTCGGCATGGCCGACCAGGTGCTGCATTCGGGTGTGCGCTCCATTACCGACCTGATGGTGCTGCCGGGCCTGATCAACCTCGACTTTGCTGACGTGCGCGCGGTCATGTCCGATATGGGCAAGGCGATGATGGGCACCGGCGAGGCCGGCGGCGAAGACCGCGCCATCTTGGCCGCGCAAAACGCCATTCAGAACCCGCTGCTCGACGAGACCTCGCTGAAGGGGGCCAAGGCTGTGCTGGTGAACGTCACCGGCGGGCTTGATATGACTCTGCTCGAAGTGGACGAGGCCGCCAACGCCATCTCCAGCGAAGTGGACCCGGACGCCAACATCATCTTCGGGGCGGCGTTTGACCCGTTGCTCGAAGGCAAGCTGCGCGTGTCGGTCGTTGCGACGGGCATGGAAAGCCGCGCCCAGGACGTGATCGAACCGCGCCCGGCTGCCGTGGGAAACCGGCATAGCGGTGGGCGCCCGCTGGATAACCGCGCCCCGGCTGCTGTAGACGCGCCTGTCCAGGCGCCGGTTCAAGCGCCGGAGCCGGTCTTGGCTCAAGCCATTGAGCCTGCACCCGTCATGGCTCAGGCGGCCGTCGAACCGGCCCCGCAACCGGCACCGGTGACCCAGGCGGAAGCCCCGGCCCCCGCGCCAGTGGCTCCGGCTGCCGCTCCAGTCGCGCCGCAACCGGCTGAGCCGCGCATCATCTCGCGCATTGTCGATCCGGCGGTGGACGAGGCCTCTGAGGCCGGGTCGCTGTTTGACCGGTCGGCGCCGCGTGGGGGCTCACGCCTTGACAACGCCCGCGCGACGCAAGCCCCGGCCCAGCCCGAGCCTGAGCGTAAGGGCGGCTGGCGCAGCCTGTTTGCGGGTCGCACCCGCTATGAAACCGCTGTGCCCTATACGCCGCCGCGCAACACCCGCCCGGCGGATCCTGTGCCGCAACCGCAACCGGCGCCCCAAGCCCGCAATGAGGCTCCGGCCCGTGCGCCTGAAGCCGAAG
>DAITMY010000129.1:0-6785 GCA_036834925.1 Asticcacaulis sp. | reverse complement strand
GTCCGCGCTCGTGGCTCGGGTTCAAGGGGCCCAAGTTCAGGAAGTCCGCCATGACTGAGTTACTCGTAGCGGCCTTTGTTTATCTGGCAGCGGCGGTGGTGGCGGCCCCCATCGCTAAGCGGATCGGCCTGGGCTCGGTGCTCGGTTATCTGATTGCCGGGGTTCTGATTGGACCGGCGGCCCTGAACCTTGTCGGGGATCCCACTGACGTCATGCATATGGCGGAATTTGGGGTCGTGATCCTGTTGTTCCTCATCGGACTTGAGGTGCAACCCTCGTTATTGTGGCGCTTGCGCGGGACCATCTTTGGTCTCGGAGCGGCCCAGGTGATCGGGAGTGCGGCCCTGCTCGGTGGCGCGGCCTATCTGGCGGGTCTGTCTTGGCCCATGGCCCTCGCGATTGGCCTGTCTTTGTCTCTGTCCTCGACGGCTATCGTCTTACAGATGCTCGAAGAAAACGGTCTGCGCCACGGGGCTGTGGGGCAAGGTGGCTTTGGCGTGCTGTTGTTCCAGGATCTGGCCGTGATCCCGATCTTGGCGCTGTTGCCACTGTTGGCGACCTTGCCGGTTGCCCATGCGGTGGACAGCCATGCAACGCCTACTCTCGTGGCGGATTTGCCGGGATGGGGTAAGGCGGGGGTGGCGTTGCTGGCCGTCACGGCAGTGGTCGGGTTTGGCCGCTTTCTGATCCGGCCGATTTTCCGCTATATCGCCGATGCCGGACTGCGCGAAGCCTTTACGGCCTTTGCCTTGTTGATCGTCGTCGGTGTGGCGGTGCTCATGCAACAAGTCGGTCTGTCCCCGGCGCTTGGCGCGTTTGTGGCTGGGGTTGTGCTGGCCGAAAGTGAATTCCGGCGTGAGCTGGAAACCGACATCGAACCGTTCCGAGGCCTTCTGCTGGGGCTGTTCTTCCTGACAGTCGGCGCAAGTCTGAACCTTGGCCTTGTGATTGCCGACCCGCTCCAGATCGGGGCAATGGTGCTCGGGCTGCTTGTGCTCAAGGGCGCGCTGATTTTTGGTGTGGCACGGCTTAGCGGGCTATACTGGCGCGATGCGGGGACTCTGGCGGCGGCTCTGTGTGGGGGCGGGGAGTTTGCCTTTGTCTTGTTTTCTGCGGCCTCGACAGGGGGGATCTTGCCCCCCGATCTGGCTTCGCGTTTGACGGCAGCAGTAGCCTTGTCTATGGCGGCCACGCCGCTGATATTCCTCGCTTGGCAGGCCTTGAGCCGGGCTCCAGCGGAAGCGGAGCTGACCCCTGAGAACGAAGCCTTTGCCCATTCAGACCCCGACGCGATCATTGCCGGTCACGGACGCTTCGGCCAGATGGTCTCACGCCTTTTGGAGGTCAATGGCCTCAAGATCGCAACCCTAGAATCCTCGGTAGCCCAGATCACCTTGCTGCGTAAATTTGGGCGACGCGTCTATTACGGGGATGCCGGGCGCCTTGATCTTCTGAGGGCCGCGGGCGCTGAAAAGGCTAAGATCTTAGTGGTAGCCATCGATGACAGCGAAAAGGCGGTCGAGATCGTGCGCATGGTCCGCGAGGCCTTTCCGCATTTAATGATCCTCGCCCGGGCCTATGACCGGCGGCACTATTACGAGCTGATGCAGGCCGGGGCCCACCGGATTGAGCGGGAAGTGTTCGAGGGCGGTCTGGCCATGGGGGCCGAGGCGCTTAAGGCCTTGGGGTGGCGTGCCTATACGGCGGAGCGGGCCGCACGATTGTTCCGGCGACACGACGAGCGCATGCTCGAATCGCTCCGTGACCTTTGGGAGGATGTGGATCGCTACAGCGTGGCTGCCCGCGAAAGCACCCCCGCTATGGAAGACGTGATGCGCGCCGATCTGCATCAAATGAGTGGGTTGGCACGCGACAACTGGTCCCAAGCGAAGGCTACGGTTGAGGCCGAGACACAAAAAGACGCTTCAACCGCCATTTGACCGGAACCCTGCCCTAGCCTAGCTTGCCAGGGCAGATGCCCGGACATGTCGGATCCGGTCACGATACGAGAAGGCTGAAACGGCCACAAACCAGGGAAACGCATGTCCGTCGATATCCATACCTTCAACAAGCCTGCGCGCGTCTCAGGTCTAAAGCTCAGCGCGGCCCTTGGCTTTATTTCGGTTTTCGGAGCCTTGCCCGTCGCGGCATCGCCCATGTTCAGTTTCGCGAGCGTGCCCGCCGATGCTGTTGCCGTGGCGCAGCCTCAAGACGAAGCCTTTGAAGCCTTGGCCAAGGCGTATGAGGCCCAGGTCAAAGCCGACGATCCCGGAGCCGATGACGAGGGTAGGGGTGCTGTTTCGGACCGAGTCCCTGATGTTTCACCTGCGGCTGAAGCGCGCCGGGTCGCGACCGCCAAACTCTATCTCGACAAGCTCAAGGCGCTTGATCCGTCCAAACTCAGCCCCGAAGCCCGTGTCAACTATGCGGTGCTGCGCCGCAGCCTGACCATGCGGGTCGACGGGGCCGTCTTTGATGATAACCGGCTGGCCTTTACCAATGAGGGGGCCGCGGGCACCTATTTCGGTTATGTGGGCCGCACCACCGTGATCAAGAACCTAGCCGATGCCGAGGCTTGGGTTCGTCGTTTGGTTAAGGCCCGAGGCTACTATGATCAGGTGCTGGACAATGCTCGCCGGGGTCTGAAAAGCGGCTTTGTTCAGCCGCAAAGTACCGTCGAAAACGCGCTGAAAGTGGCGCGTAACGAGGCGGCGATGGCCGAGGACGTTGATCCGATGCTGGCCCCGTTGCGAAATCTGCCGGCCACGATTTCCGCCGACGATCAGTCGCGACTGCGCGCTGAGGCCGTCCGCATTGTTCGAGAGCAAATCCGCCCGGCCCGCCAGCAATGGGTGACGTTCCTCGAAAAGGACTATGCCCCTAAAGCGCGTAAGGCTCTGGGCGTCGGCTCGCTCCCCGGCGGAAAGGCCTATTACGCCTATCTGGCCCGCAGTTTTACCACCACGCCCCTGACCCCTGACGAGATCCACGATATTGGCCAGAAAGAAGTGGCAAGGATCCGCTCGGAGATGGATGTCGAAATGAAGGCCTCTGGCTTCAAAGGCACCTTCCCGGAATTCCTGACTTTCCTGCGGACCGATCCACAGTTTTATGCCAAGTCCCGCGAAGAGCTGCTGATGCGGGCGGCGTGGTTATCCAAGCTGGCGGATGACCAGATGCCGCGCCTATTCAAGACTCTGCCACGTTTGCCTTATGGTGTGCGGCCCGTGCCCCATGAAATCGAAGAGGCCTATACCACCGGACGCTATAATGGCGGCAATTACGAGGGCGGTGTTGCAGGGGGCTATATTGTAAATACCGGTAAGCTGGATCAGCGCCCCCTCTATGAGCTTCCGGCCTTGACCCTGCATGAAGCCGTCCCGGGGCATCATCATCAGATCGCCCTTCAGCAGGAGCTCAAGGACCTTCCGCGCTATCGCCGCAATGCGGAAGTGACTGCCTACGTCGAAGGGTGGGGCCTTTATGCCGAGTTCCTTGGCTATGAGATGGGCCTCTATAAGACCCCCTACGAGCGCTTTGGCCGTCTGTCCTACGAAATGTGGCGGGCGTGCCGATTGGTGGCGGATACCGGGATCCATTGGAAGGGCTGGTCGATCGAACAGGCCCGGGCGTGCTTCCGCGACAACTCCGCCTTGGCGCCGCACAACATCGAGACCGAGCTTCAGCGTTACATCGCATGGCCGGGTCAGGCTCTGGCCTACAAGATCGGTGAGATCAAAATCCGCGAGCTGCGCCGACTGGCTGAAACCGAATTGGGTGACCAGTTCGATATCCGCACCTTCCATGATGCGCTTCTTTTGACCGGGCCTCTTCCGCTTGACCTTGTGGAAGCCAATATCCGGGATTGGATTGCCGCGCAGAAATCTGTCCGGCCCTGAGCAGGGAGAGACCAATGCTGAACGATATTCTTGGTGCCGTAACGGGTGGACAGCAAGGCAATGCCTTATCCGCCGTGACTGGCCTCATCCAAAACCAGGAAGGTGGACTTCAGGGTCTCGTATCCGCGTTTCAGCAAGGTGGCTTGGGTGATGCTGTAAACTCCTGGATCAGCACTGGCGCAAATTTGCCCGTCAGCCCGGAGCAGATCACCCAGGTTCTCGGTGGCGAGAGCGTGCAAAACCTTGCTGACCAGCTAGGAATTTCCCCCGACATGGCGGCGGAGCAGCTGACAACCCTCTTGCCGGGGCTGATCAATCAAATCACGCCGAACGGCCTTCTTCCCGAAGGGCCGCTGGCAGACGTCTTCGCTCAAGTCACCGGTGGCGATCCAGTCGGGGCCTTGTCTGAGGCCGTCTCTCAAGGCTTAGGTGGCAACCTTGGCGAGACGATTGGCAAGGTTGCCCAAGGCGGCTTGGGCGATCTGCTGGGCGGTTTGTTTAAGCGTTAATCGCAGTCTGGCCGGACCTGTTGCTGTGCAGCAGGTCCGGCATAAGCCGCTAAATCCAAGCCGCGTAACAATTTGTGACCATGGGCCAGCTGCAAAAATTTTTCGCAGAAAATCAAATCCATACCTATTGAGTTTGAATTATTGGTTATGACCATTGCAGCGTAATGGTGGTGTCGTGACACAATTTAGCCGCATTTGGGCTTAAAAGGCCCCCCGCTCAGTCCGGTTGGAGGGAACCGCTCTGTCGCACAGTGTTGCGTTCAGTTCCCAGACTCGAAAGATCTAATGAGCGATTTCAACCAAACTGATCTCCGGTATCTTTTGAACCCGGAGCCTCAAGACGCCCAAAGAGATGCAGCGCTTGCCCTCGGCCGTATTGTAACCCGGGTTTTAATGGCCCTATCTCCGCAAGCCGCCTTGCTTGTCCGCAGCTATGCCGAAGACGAGTTGACCCGTCTCAGCTATGAGCAAGGGGAGGGTGCGAGCGCAGCTCAGGCCCTGATCGCCGCTGCGATCGAAGGCCAAGGCTGAAACGGGGTATTAGCGCCCTGTTCGGACTCAGTCTTCAATTGTTGAATCGATCACTTCGGCGTCGGGGCTGTTCTTTTTCACCGACTCGATCAGATTTTTCGCCCCAGATTTTGAGCTATATCCTTCGGTCGAGAACATAATCTCGTTGTTATACTTGAACCGGACCCGGAATTCACCGGCCTTGTCCTTAAAGATCTCAAATTTGTGTGCCATCTGGGCCTCCGGACATCAATGCGCGTCAAGTTTCCCTTTTTTGGCGAAGCTGTCAATTGGGACTAGTGTCCCCGACGAATCCCATTGCGCCATAGCAACCCGATAAAGCCGCCTTTGATGAAGGGCAGCCAGGCTAAGGTCAGGATCGTAATCGGCACGAGGGTCAGGCCCAGAACAATGAGTGGATCCATTTTCCAAATGAACTCAAACGCAAGAAGTGGAGCCACCACGAGATGTCCAACGACCAGGATCGTTAGATAGGCCGGGCCATCGTCCGCAGGATAAATGCTGAGGGGCGTTTCACAGGACTCACAGGCATCAACCACCCGCAGATAGCCACGAAACATCCGCCCTTTGCCACAGCATGGGCACTTTCTTGATAAGCCCCGGAGGATCGCTTGGCTCATCGAAACCGACTCTGTTGCGGAAGAACCTGAGGGAACAGACGTCGGATCTGACATGCTTTGTCCTTTTACATATTGAGTTAAATCATACGCGAGAAAGCGGTAAGAATCTCACTCTGGCCCCTGCGGCGCCCTGTCGCACCATAGGCCCTCATGCTGTGCACGGAGGTCTCACCAAAAAGTGGAATAAATTCACAAGCCTGACTCTTTTTTCTACGCTGCTGTTTTTAAGCAAACTTAAATCACCCGCGGTTAAGCTGCAGGCTTGTTAGAGAACTAGTGCCGGAGAAGGCCCGTGGCCGTAGGTGTCGTTCTGATCCTTGAGGATAGCCGCACACAGGCGCGCATCGTCAGCAATATGTTCAAAGCCCTCGGGTGGGCCTCGATCGTCACGCATGACCTGAGCGATGCCCTGACTCAGGCCGCTATTCAGAAACCGGATCTGATCCTGCTGGATGCCTATGTCGGCGAGATCTGCACGATCCACCATCTGGAAAATTTCCGCCTTGTCCGCCCCGGGGTGCCGATCAGTGTCATGACGGCCGGGCGTAAGGGCACGACCATTGAAGAGACCCTGACGATGGCGCGACAAGCCCGCGCTGACTTCATGATCGGCAAGCCCTTTATCCCCGGCGATCTGGTCCAGCTATTACTAGCGGCCCGTCGCAGCATGGAAGGCGCGACAGTCCCGATCCGCATTCTGGTGGTCGATGACTCCGCCACGGTGCGTCACATGGTCAAGGACACACTCGAAGCGGCTTGCTACGAGGTCCAGACTGCCGAGACCATGGACGAGGTGTTTGTGCGTATCGACATCGCACGTCTCGATATGGTGATTACGGATATTTATATGCCGGGCATGGGCGGCATAGTGGGGTCGCGCCGGATTAGCTCGGTCTGGCCGGAAGTGCGCATTATCGCCATGTCCTCGGGCGATGGGTCGGATCCGGAACATGCCTTGCGCGAAGCGCTCGAGGCGGGTGCGACGGCGGCCCTGAGAAAGCCGTTCAAGCCCGAAGAACTGATTGCCTTGGTGCAACAAGTCTTCTCGGCCACACAAGAAGACGACTTCGAGGCCGAGCTACGCGCTGCCGCCATGCAAAAGGCCCGCCTGCTGGGCTGACGGGCCTTTAACTTCAAGATGAAAGATGTGGCGATCAATCGCCGTCCATCTTGAGCGCGGCGATGAAGGCTTCCTGCGGGATTTCGACCTTGCCGAACTGCCGCAT
>DAITMY010000128.1:0-6820 GCA_036834925.1 Asticcacaulis sp. | reverse complement strand
AACTTAAGGCGGTCGCGGCTTCGGCCTTGACTTCAGCTTGGGCGATCATGCTGGCGATTTCATCCAGCAGCATGAGGCGCTTTTTCTCCAAGCTCTCAAGCGTTTCATCGCTGGCCGGGGCGACGCCGGTCTGGATGCTCTGAATTTCCTTATAGAGGACGTGGTTCTCCTCCAGCAGGCGGCGGAAATGGGCGTGGCTGAGTTTCAGGTCGTGAATGACCTCGGCTTTACCGGCAAATTCCTCAGCCAGATCGTGGGACAGTTCCGTCATGGGGGCCTCCTCTATAGGCCCCCACCTTGGCGGAATGAGCGGCGGCTGTCGCTGCGGCAGGCTGTCTCAGCGACAGTTTGGCCTTCGCTTTAGTGCACCGCCGCCTTGTCGATCACGAGACCCGTATCGCCGGCCTCGACCTGGACCACATCGCCGTCGGCGAGGGTTCCGGCCAGGATCTGGCGGGCCACAGGATCGATCAGCGCCTTCTGGATCACCCGTTTCAAAGGCCGCGCCCCATAGGCCGGATCATACCCCGCCTCGGCCAGCCAGTGGGCCGCCGCCGGACTGAGGCTTAAGCTCATACGGCGATCCGCCAGCAGAGCTTCAAGCCGCTTAAGCTGGATCTGGACAATGTCGCCCATCTCGGCCCGACCCAGACGCCGGAACAGGATCAGCTCATCGACACGGTTGAGGAATTCCGGCCGGAAATGCCGCCGTACCGCCTCCATCACGACGGGCCGCACCGCCTCGACGTCCTCGCCC
Source organism: Asticcacaulis sp. (assembly GCA_036834925.1). Lineage (GTDB taxonomy): Bacteria > Pseudomonadota > Alphaproteobacteria > Caulobacterales > Caulobacteraceae > Asticcacaulis. Next base: position 6,063 of record DAITMY010000128.1, on the reverse strand, counting down.
TCCTTCTGCTGGGCCAGATACTCGGCCCCGAGGTTCGAAGTCATGACGATCAGGGTGTTGCGGAAGTCCACGGTGCGGCCTTGACCGTCCGTCAGACGCCCATCGTCCAGCACTTGCAGCAGCACATTGAACACATCCGGGTGCGCTTTTTCGACCTCATCGAGCAGCACCACCTGATAGGGGCGGCGGCGCACGGCCTCGGTCAGAGCCCCACCCTCGTCATAGCCGACATAGCCCGGAGGCGCCCCGATCATGCGGCTGACGCTGTGCTTTTCCATATATTCGGACATGTCGAGCCGGGTCACGGCGGCTTCGTCGTCGAACAGGAACGCCGCCAGGGCCTTGGTCAGCTCGGTCTTGCCGACCCCCGTGGGACCGAGGAACAGGAACGAGCCGATGGGCCGGTTCGGATCCTTCAGGCCCGCTCGGGCGCGGCGCACGGCATCGGACACGGCGCTCAGGGCCTCGTCCTGACCGACCACGCGGGCGCGCAGACCGTCTTCCATCCGCAGCAGCTTGTCACGTTCCCCTTGGAGCATTTTCTCGACCGGCACCCCGGTCCAGCGGCTGACGACGGCAGCGATTTCCTCGCTGTCCACCACTTCGGGCGTCAGAGCCGTGGCCTGTTCGGCAGCGGCGGTTTCAAGCTGCTTTTCCAGTTGCGGGATTTGGCCATAAAGGATTTCTGAGGCCCGTTGCAGGTCGCCCGAGCGCTGGGCCTGCGCCAGATCGGCCCGCAGCCGGTCGAGCGCCTCGCGCGCTTGCGCCGCTTGACCGACCTTGTCCTTTTCCGCCCGCCAGCGGGTGGTCATGGCCGCGGACTGGGCCTCCAGCTCTTCAAGCTCGCTGTTGAGCCGCTCCAGCCGGGTTTTTGATCCGGCGTCGGTTTCCTTGGTCAGGGCCTCGCGCTCGATCTTGAGCTGGACAATACGCCGGTCGATCTCGTCCAGCGCCTCGGGCTTGGAGTCCACGGCCATGCGCACACGGCTGGCGGCCTCATCGACCAGATCGATGGCCTTGTCCGGCAGGAAGCGGTCGGTGATGTAGCGGTTGGACAAGGTGGCGGCGGCGACGATGGCCGAATCGCTGATACGCACCCCATGGTGCAGTTCGTATTTTTCCTTGAGGCCGCGCAGGATCGAGATGGTATCCTCAACCGTCGGCTCCTCGACAAACACCGGCTGGAAGCGGCGGGCGAGGGCGGCGTCTTTTTCCACATGCTTGCGGTATTCATCGAGGGTGGTGGCCCCGACGCAGTGCAGCTCGCCGCGCGCCAGAGCGGGCTTGAGCAGGTTCGAAGCGTCCATGGCCCCTTCGGATTTCCCGGCCCCGACCAGAGTGTGCATCTCGTCGATGAACAGCACGATCTGGCCTTCGGCGCTGGTGACCTCGTTGAGCACGGCCTTCAGCCGTTCTTCGAACTCGCCGCGGAACTTGGCCCCAGCAATCAGCGCCCCCATGTCGAGCGCCATTAGTTGCTTGTCGCGCAAGGTGTCGGGCACATCGCCATTGACGATCCGCTGGGCCAAGCCTTCGACGATGGCGGTTTTCCCGACCCCGGGTTCTCCGATCAGCACGGGGTTATTCTTGGTGCGGCGGGCCAGCACTTGGATCGTGCGGCGGATCTCTTCGTCCCGCCCGATCACGGGGTCGATCTTGCCGTCCCGTGCTGCCGCCGTCAGGTCGCGGGCATAGCGTTTGAGCGCGTCATAGCCGTCTTCGGCGCTGGCGCTGTCGGCGCTCTTGCCCTTGCGCACGGCCTGGGCGGCGGCCTCGATCCCGGCGCGGTTCACTCCAGCGGCCTTGAACGCGGCGCTCATGCCCGCATCGGCCTCGGCCAGTTCCGCCAGCAGCCGTTCGGTGGTGACAAAGCGGTCCCCGGCTTTTTGCGCCGCTTCTTCGGCGGTCACAAACAGGCGGGCCATGTCGGGTTTCATATAGAGCTGGCCATCGCCGCCGCTGACCTGGGCCAGCTTGCCCAGCAGGGTTTCGGCTTCGCGCGCCAGAATGTCCGGACGACCTCCGGCCTGTTGCACCAAGGTGCGGGCGAGGCCGTCGCGCTCTTCGAGCAGCACCTTGAGCAAGTGCTCCGGGCTGAAATACTGGTTACGCCGGGCCATGGCCAGGCTCTGGGCCGACTGGATCGCCGCCTTGGCGCGGTCGGTATAGATTTCGGTTCTCATCATAGTTCCCCTCATCAGGCGGAAGACCGGGTTTGGACCCCAAAAGGCGACCCACACCGGCAGTGCTTCGGACTTGGGTGTGACATGGCTGTCACACAAGTGGCTAGAGCGATTTTTCGCCTGCGACGTCCTGTTGCAGGGGGGCGCAAACCCTTTCGCCCATTGGGCTGGCGGCAGGCCTGTGTTACATTGCGAATCATCCGATTTTCGAGACCTTGGGGACGACTATGACGCGATGTGCGCGGCCGGGGACGGGCTGTGGCTATATTGCATGGGCTTCTGTGGCGATTTTGTCGCTCGCCTTGGGCGCGACGGCGGCTGCGGCCCAGAGTCAGGGGCCGACCCAGACCGTGATGTCTGACTCGCCCTTAGCGGATACGCCGTCACCAGCGGGCACTAAGACTGAGGGCGCCAAGCCGGATCAGACGGGCGTCGGACCGGTTGCGGCTCAGACTTCGACCCAGACTTCGACCCCGTTTACCTTCCCCGAAAGCAAGCCCGTTCCCAATGACGCCCCGCCGGCCAACAGTCTGGCGGACTTTGACCACTGGCGCACCAAGACGCCGGAACGCGAACGGCTGATTGCGGCCTTTGAGGCCTATCTCGATCAGCAAGGGGTGCTGGGGGTGGTGCCGACCTATCAACTGCTGCGCACGGCCACGGATGCAGGCAAGTGCGATGCGGACCTGTTCGCCATCCCGACCCAGCCGTTCTGGCACCGGATCGTGCCGACGCTGCGGTTTGTGCGCGACCGGGTCAAGCCGGTGGTGGGTGAGGTCGAGGCGGTTTCGGCTTTTCGCCCGGAAAGCCTGAATGTTTGTGCAGGGGGCAACAAAAGCAGTGCGCACCGTTTGTTCACGGCGGTGGATTTGCGCCCTGTGACCCCCGTGAAGCGGTACACCCTGTTCCGTCGTTTGTGTGCTCTGCATAGCAGCCATGGCCGGGCGGCATCCGTTGGGCTTGGGCTCTATAACGGCTTGCGCTTTCATATCGACACCAGCGGCTTTCGGCGCTGGGGCGATGTAGAAACAGCTGAATCCTCGCCCTGTCTGGAATTCGAAGGGCGCACCATATCTAAGGCCAAGCCCGGACAGCCGCGCAACACGGCGCCCTGATTTAGCCTCTAATCAGAACAGTTCGGTCTGTTCCGGCGGCGTCGTTTGAGTCTTGGCCTGGGCCTTGCGGGGGGCTGCCTTTTGAAGCGGGGGCTCCGTGCCCTCGATCACCGCCATCCGGTCGCCATCGGCAAAGGTCAGGCGCACCGCCTCAGCGGCCAATAGGCTCTGGCCCGACCGCACAATCGATCCGTCCGCGCGTCGCACCAGCGCAAACCCGCGTTCCATCGGCAGGCTCGGATTGACCGATCGATGCAGCTGGGCGAGGCGCGACAGGCGCTCTGAAGCCGTATCAAGCCGACGTGTCAGGGCACGCTCCAATCGTTCCGCTAACTGTGGCAAGCGGGCCTGATCCCGGGCCGTTTGTGCGCGCCGCGTGATGGCCAAGTCCAGCCGTCTCGACACGTCGGTCAACCGTTGATGGCGCACTTCAGTAGGGCGCAGCAACAGGCCGGGGTTCAACCGACCCGCGGTGCGCGCCAACCGATTGTCATGAACGGCCACATTGCGGGCCAGACCGTGACCCAGGCGGCTTGCGGCCATGTCAAATCGTTGGGACGCCAGCGCCAGCAGCTCTTCGGGCCGAGGCAAACCGCGCGAGACCGCCAACAGCCGCGTGCGCGACTGTTCGATCACGCGCCCGGCGGCCCCCAGACGGCGGCGCTCCAGATCCGCGACAAAGGCCCGAAGGTCGCTGAACACCGGTGTGGCCATTTCCGCCGCCCCGGTCGGGGTGGGGGCGCGTCGGTCGGCGACGTAGTCGATCAAGGTGGTGTCGGTTTCATGCCCCACCGCCGAGATCAGCGGGATGGTTCCGGCGGCCACCGTGCGGGCTAGGGCCTCGTCATTAAAGGCCCACAGATCCTCGACCGAGCCGCCGCCGCGCGCGACAATCAGCACGTCCGGGCGCGGCACCGGGCCGGATCCATCGGCGGGCAGGGCGTTGAACCCGGCCACGGCGGCGCTCACCTGGGCGGCGGCCTGATCGCCTTGGACCACCACCGGCCAGACCAGTACCCGGCACGGCCAGCGGTCGCGGATCCGGTGCAGAATATCGCGGATCACCGCCCCGGTCGGGCTGGTGATCACCCCGATCACCGCTGGGGTCGGGGGCAGGGGCCGTTTCCGCTCCGGGGCAAACAGGCCTTCGCCATGCAGCCGCGCTTTCAGCCGCTCCAGCTGGGCCAGCAACGCACCCATGCCCGCCGCTTCCATCTGGTCGATGACAATCTGGTATTTCGACGAGGCGGGGAAGGTGGTGATCTTGCCGGTGACGATTACCTCCAGCCCTTGCTCAGGCTGGGCCTTGAGGCCGCGCACCACGCCCTTCCAGATCACCCCGTCGATGGCCGCCTTGTCATCCTTGAGGGTCAGATAGACATGGCCCGAGCTGTGGCGCGTGACCTTGGACACCTCGGCGCGCACCCGCACATAGCCATAGGCATCCTCCAGCGTCCGCTTCAGGGCCTGGGCCAGCTCGGTTACAGAAAAGGCAGGGGCGTTGCTTCCGCCCGATTCGACATCGCTCATAGGGCTTTATAGCCCCGGAACCCTGGCGGGGAAAATGCGGGGGTGGGAGCAATAGACCAGCGACGAAATTATGCGTTTATCATATCAGTGGTTATCTTGATGTATGCTATCAGGGGGTGTATCTTGCAGCGCTGAAGGTGTGGGGGCTGTTATGCGCATTTTAATCGCAACGATTGTTTTATTTTATTCAATTTGGAACGTGGCCTGGGCACAGCAAGCGCCTGCGGAAAAAAAGCAACCAGCCTATGTTGTGATCCGGGTTGTCAATGATGAAAGGCCTGAAGACGTTATCCTGAAAGACCTTATGGAGGCGCCGTTCCTTCAGGCTGCCCGGAATTATGACTCAGATAATCGTATTGCTAAGCTTATCGCAAGTATTAATCTCCCGGCTGGAGATGATTTAAACTTTTGGGCTGGAAAGTTTAATCCAGAACAAAAATCCAAAGAATCAAGCCCGCTTGGTGGCATGATTAACTTTGAAAGTCATTTTGATAAAAAGACGGGCGCGACATATTATATCGGAAAGGCTCCTGTTGGTTATCATGCAATATATGCTTCTTCTTTCAGGACGAGATGGTTGATGTGCTACAATGCAAGTGCGGTTTATTTTAAGGTTGAGCCTGAAGAAGTTTTGTTTTTAGGTGATTTTAATGCAAGTGCTGAAAGTAAGAGATTGAACTATATGACCGCCACGAGAGTGGTGCCTCAAATGTCGTACGGTGAACTGATTACTGTTTTTGATGTGAATTCAGATCTTTTTATGCCTTATGAGCAATCTGCATATGAGAGTTCTGATCTAAAATCGCAAATCGATGAATTTGTGTCAAAAACTGTAAAAAGAAACGTTAGTACGCGTGCCGCTACAATTATGCGCTCTGACTTTCCCACGGGCCGTGATCCTTTTGGTGTAATGAAGCAATGTGTCGGGTACCACAGCGGTAAGGGTGTTTCAAAAAACAAGAATTAATGTATCTGTCATGGCGGGGCTATTCTGAATTGTTTGTGAGTAATATCCTCTTACCCTTCAGACTTCGAGCGATTAGCGCTTTTAGATCCGGAGCTCAGGTGCAGAAACTGCTGGAGGGATGCCAGTAAAGACGTTCATGCTGGATTATCCGTCACCCTCGGACTTGATCCGAGGGGCTGACGATCGTGTCAAAGAGATCCTCGGGTCTGCGCCCGAGGATGACGAAAATTTCGCCAAGCTGCTGTTTTTTATAAATTTTTTATAGGGG
>DAITMY010000127.1:0-6828 GCA_036834925.1 Asticcacaulis sp. | reverse complement strand
GTCCAGACCGATTTAGTCCGGTCAGGCGTTGCAGACGATCCGTGAAAGGCGACAAGAAGCTCATACATCCCATCCGTTCCAGTCCTGTATGACACAGGCCGGACATCGGCAGCGGTAAGAATCGGTTAACAGACTTTGGCGCGTTCTCGGGTCGCCTGACAAGCGAAGAGGGGGCCAAGGCATCACTTTCTAAGGGTTCCGTCCCGACCGCTCAAGTCAAACCCGGCCCTTAAAATAAAAGAAGGCCCGCTTGCGCGGGCCTTCTCACCGGTTGCCCGGATTTAGGATCAGAACTCGGTCGACAGGCTGACCGAGACGCTACGGCCCAGATCATACTTGTTGATGTCGATCCGACGACCGCGCTCTTGATACTCTTGGTACTCGGTGCCCAGCAGGTTGCGGGCCTCGAAACCGAACTTCAGGTCGCGATCAAGCGCCTTGAAGCCCTTGCGGTAGACGAAGTCCACCTTGGTACCCGGCTCCTGGATAAAGTCCGGGAAACCCGCAGCGCCGCGCGCCGAGATCCGCTCGCTGACGTAGGTCAAGAGCAGGGTGGCCTGCGACTTGGCGTCCGCGTCTTCCCAACCGAATTGCAGGTTGGCAACGTGCTCGGACTGACCTTGCAGCTTGGCACCATTCTTCAGGAAGTTGGTCGCCGGATCCACCTGAGCGGTGTTGTTCGCCCCGAGGCTGGTGACCTTGTCGCCTGCGCCGACCTTCAGCTCTGACTGAGTCCAGGTGTAGTTGGCCTGAAGGATCCACTTCTTGCTGTCGAAGAATGCACCCTCGATCGGGCTGTCGAACTGACCCTTATAGTCAAATTCGAGACCGTAGAGGTTGGCCTTCGGCGCGTTAATGTAGGACTGCAGGTTGGTGTTACCCTGTTGCAGAACCGTTGCTTCAACCGGCTTGTCCAGGGTCTTATAGAAGAACCCGGCAGTGAAGTGACGGCCCGTGTCGTAGTACCACTCGTAACGGGCATCAAAGTTCATGATCTCGGTATCCCGCAAGAACGGGTTACCCGAGAACAGGCGGTCTTGGTCCGGATCCAGATAGACCTGAGGGGCCATTTCGCGGAACTGAGGGCGACCAATGGTCTTGGAGGCCCCGACACGCAGTTGCATGTCGTCAGCAAAGTTCCAAGTCACGGTCGCGGTCGGCAGGATGTAGTCTTCCTTGATCGCCGGGATCCGGGTCGCAATGTCTTCCTTGAAGAGGCTGACCGTAGCAATCCGTTGTTTGCCACTCTCGAAGCGCAGACCCGCTGCCAGACGCACCAGCGGCAGGACCGCCACGTCCGTCTTGATGAAGGCCGCGTTGACGAACTGGCCAGCCTTGTAGGCAGCAGCGCCGTTCGAACCGGTCGTTTCCGAGATCATCAAGCGGTCCGGATTGATGTTGAAATCCGACAGCAGGAAGTCAACACGGGTATATTGCACCGCTTCCGGCAGAGCCGCATTGGCCGGACGGAAGACAAAGGCGCGGCTTTCCGAGTCACGTTGGTTGTCGAGGATATCAAAACCCCCGGTCACCGACCCGTCACGCCCGTTACCCAGCGAGAAATCATAGGTCAGGCTGGCCCCGGCGCTCAGCATCACGTCTTCGAGCAGGCTGAACTCGGTGCGGTTCTGGACGCGTGAGGCGTCATGGAACAGCCTTCCGTCTTTATCCTTCGCGTAGTTGATCTGCTTTTCATAGGGCACATCACGCGAGGTCTTAGCGTAGCTGGCGCGCCAGTTCAGCTTCAGGTCCGACATCAGCTTGTGATCGCCAGCAAACTGGCTGACGGCCATCTGACGCTGATACCAACCCGAGCTGTCACGACGGCGGAACTCACCATTCTGACCGTCAGCGCCTTCACGGATTTGGGTCCGCTTGGTGGTGTTCCGGATCAGGATGTTGGTCCACTGGACGTTATGGTTTTCATAACGATAGCCCAGACCGAACACACCGTTCAGCGAGACATCGTTTTCCGTCGTGCGGGCCTTGAAGTTGTCGTACAGCACAAGGGTGCCCGTCGCGCTGGGCTCAGCGGTCTGTTGAATGGCTTCACGGGCCTTCCAGCCGTTGGAGAAGTCCACCAGACCCACGATGCCTAATTCGCCGCCCGCAACATCAACGTTGGTGCCGGCTGCGATGTTAAAGCTGAAATTGGCCGGAAGTTTATCGGCTTCCTGGATCAGATTCAGCGGCGCATTGGTCAGACTTTGACCGATTTTTTGCAGGTCTGCGTTGTTAAAGTTGGCGCTGGTGATGCGCTTGCCCGTCTTCAGGCCTTGACGCAGAGCGCCAGGGAGCGAGCGGGTGCCATCGTCAAACCCAATCGGATCGGTGTCAGAACCATAATGGGTCGGGCCCTTTTTGAAAGCGGCCTCAGAGTTACCGCCGGTGCCAATCCCCATAGACAGGAACGGGGCCTTGGGAACCGAGATCGTCTTGAGGTCAATCAGACCGCCGCCGAATTCACCCGGGTATTCTGCAGAGTAGGTTTTTTGAACCGAAACGCGGTCCAGCATGCTCGACGGGAACAGGTCGAGCGGCACAACGCGCTGGAGCGGTTCCGGCGAGGGCAACGGCGAGCCGTTGAGCAGCGCCGACGAGTAGCGCTCACCGAGGCCACGCACATAGACGAAGCGGCCTTCGACGAGGCTGAGACCGGTGACGCGGGTCAGGGCAGCAGCAGCGCTGTCATCCCCGGTCCGCTTCAGGTCTTCGTTAGACAGGATCGACACCACTTCGGCCGTGCGGCGCATGGTGTTGGGGATGAATTTGCCTTTGACGACAACTTCCTGGACACCGTCTTCAGCGGTGGTCGGAGCCGGTTGCTCTGCCGCCTGGGCTTGGGCATGGGCCAACCCCGGAGCCAGCAGAGCTGTCGTCGCCAGCAACGCGGCGTAGAGCGACAGAGATTTGGTAGTCATGATAAAATCCTAGCTGATCTTTCGAAGATGAAAGCGGGGCGCAGGATCCCTGCGCCCCACCAGTTATCAGCACTTGGAACCGGCTTCGATCCCGCAGGTCCAGCCTTTGTACCAGTTGTCGTTCGCGTCCTTCACAGCACCGACGTAGGTGGTGTTGGTGAAGAAGTCCGAGATCGCCTTGGCATCCGAAGCCACAATCGCGGTTTCGTTGGCACCGTTGACCACACCGCTCAGGGTCGAAACCCCATCGCTCTTGTTGTTCTTGCCCGCGTCAAAGAACGCTTTGGTGGCAGCAGCGCCGATGCCACCGGTCGAGAACGCCTTGGTACCGCAAGCGAGGAACACCGAGTTGAAGGTCGCGGTGGTAGTGGCACCGACCATACGGATACAGTCAGCCGCAGACGGAGCGCGGGTCACGACAACCGAGTTGACCAAGTCAAGACCGGTACCCGAGTTCAGCTCGAGCGCTTGGCCCGACTTAGACGATTGAGAAATCAGGGTGGCGTTGGCCACTTTCGGGCGCGAGCAGTACGAGGCGTTACCGGCGCAGGACATTTCAAACATACGGTCGCCGCCGTTGTCACGCTGCGTGATGATCAGGAACTGCAGCGAACCGCGGAAGCCGGTGTCGGTGTCGTAGCTGTCGTCGTCAGCACCGGTGATGACAATGTTCTTCAGGTTGACGTTACCCCCGAACATTTCAATGCCGTCGTCCGAGCTGTTGTGAACTTGGACGTTCTCAACGACGGTCCCAGTGCCAACGCCGGCGAAAGTGATGCCATTCAGTTCGTTACCCGGCAGGACTTCGAAGCCCGAGTGCATCAAACGGAAGTAGCGCAGGGTGCCCGAGCTGTCGCCCACGAAGTTACCGCCGTAGAGGGCGTTGGTACCTTCGACTTGACCTTGGTTACAAGCCACGTTCGGCGGGGTCACGCCAGCCGGGCAGATGTTGGTGGGCGCACGGCCAGCCAGAACCAGACCACCCCATTGCCCGATCGAGTCCACACCGGTTTCACCCAGAACCGACTGGCGGCTGGTAAAGATGACCGGATCCGTCGCGGTGCCTTCGGCAAAGATGCGCGAGCCGCGGTTGATGACGATGTAGTCAGCACCGGCCGAACCGAACAGCTTCACGCCCGCTTCGACGGTCAGGATGCCTTGTTGGGCACCGGCGACCGGAGCGAACTGATCGGCCCCCTGGTCGTCACCGACGGCGACACGGCCGCTGACCGAGTAGATCACGCCCGGGAGCTTCTTAAGAACCAGGTTACCCACAACGCGGTTCGGCAGCTGGCAGTTGCGCAGGTTGGCAATGACGCCAACGTTCGAGAAGCCGGTCGGGCAGTCTGCTGCCGGGGTGCCCGGAGCCGGACCGGTCGGCGGGGTCGGAGCCGGGGTGGTGCCGCCACCGACCAGGACGCCTTCGCCCGGCGAGGCCACTTTGTCCGCACCGAAGCAGCCCGACAGGGCCACAGCCGCACCGCACAGCATCAGGGCTGCACGCAGGTTCTTCACAGTCATCATCTCGCTTCTCCACCGCGTTATGAAGGGCACGCGCGACGCATCGTGTTTCCACACGTGTCCCCGATGGACTGTGGTCTTAGAGACGCTCTGTGACAGATTGAGAATAGAGACGTGACAGTTTTATGTAACGCCTTACCGCCACAGGGCTTAACGTGCGTTATGTGTTTTGCGTATCACACACTCGCCGATGAGCCGAAAATCAGCACAAGGCTGAATATTAAGTAATGCCCACATAAAATCACATAAAATCACACATTGCACAACCAGCAAAGCCGATCATGCGGTTCAACGACCCAAAATGCGCAAATGAACTCGGATCAGTGTGAGAAATCCGCACGATTACCTATAAACTCACCTGCGACGAGCCAAGGTCGACATGAAAAAAGCCGCAGCAGTGTCCCGCGCGGCTTTAAGACCTAAAGAATAAAATGGCGCACTCGAAGAGATTCGAACTCCTGACCCTCAGATTCGTAGTCTGATGCTCTATCCAGCTGAGCTACGAGTGCCTTGCCTTTGGCGAAGGCGCGGAAAATAGCGCCCTCACCGCAGGAAGCAAGCAGAAAATCGCTAGGGCACCCTATTCTTTTCCCCCTCCGCCTCAGGCGCTTCATTCAGCCGCGTGCTGATTTCCTGCGTCCGGACAAAATGCTGATAGGTAAAGGGCAGTACGACCACCGCTTGCGTGAATTGTAAGATGTAGGTTAGGCCCGCAAAAACCTGACCTTCGGTCCGAGACTCGTGCACGACAAGCACCCAGACGGCCAGGGCCATAAGGATAATGGTAAACAAAAATACTAGACCAAAATTTCGCGCCTCAAGATCAGACAGGGCTATGCGCCAACGAACAATCGACTGAAACAGGCCACGCGCTTGCAAAACGTCCCGCTGGGACAGGACCGAGACCTTGCTCTCCATCGTGTTATTGAGCTGGCCATTCAGAAAGGTCAGGCGTTTGCGACTGAAAAAGAACAAGGCCCCTACGCAAAGGGTAACCCCTACGGTCGCACCTGCCAGAACCGGCGATAGGATTGACAGCATAATCACCGCCCCGATCAGCGAGACGATCGACACAAGCGCGGCGGGCAGCATCTCTTCAAAAAAGTCTGTGAACTCACTAACGAACCCGACACGAGCTGTGATCTGGGTCACGGGCCGGTCCGCCGCATGATCCTTGGACACCACATCAAGAGCGACTTCGCGATAGATCCGACCATAGGCCCGGGTATCGAACAATCGGCGCGCAAAGGCGATCAACAACGCTAAAAGCGAAACACCAATCAGGGTCCAAAGCGGCCCGTAATCCCGCGCGATCAGCCCATCAATTGCAAGACCCATGATCCAGGGCTGAAGCACATCTAGGATGACTTCGAATAATAACAGAGCAACCGTAGCAGAGATCAGATACCAATAGCGCTTAACAATCGCCATATGGTCAATATTGGGCTTTTCCTGATCATCGGCGCCCTGTGTCATTCATGTCTCTCCGCCTCTTGAGAGGCCAGTCGCAACACGAGTGGCCCGATATCGTTGGCAAAGAAACTTAATCTTAATTCGGGCAAGAGAATGGCGCACTCGAAGAGATTCGAACTCCTGACCCTCAGATTCGTAGTCTGATGCTCTATCCAGCTGAGCTACGAGTGCGCATTTCCGTCAGGGAGGCGTGCTTATCGTCAATCTCTGTCAGCATTGCAAGAGAAAAAATACGCCCCCCTGAAAAGGGCCCTCCGGCCTTCAGCCCCGATGCAGGAAGCCCCTAGTCGGGCTCTGTTCGCGTGCCTATGCTATTGCTGATCGCCGCTCTGCTTGGCGGTCGGAACAGTGTTTTGACATGGGGATGCCCGATGATCACCCGGATGACCAACGCCCGCTCGCTCACCAGCCGCCGCGATGGGGTCATACGGCTTGGGCTAGCGGGTCTTGCGCTATTCGCGTTCTGCCTGATCGAACCGGCGGCCGCCCAGCCCGCGCGGGAAGGCAAAGTGGCCGCCAGCGCTCGAGCCAAGGGACCTATGGTCAGCGCCGCCAATCCCTTGGCTGCCCGAGCAGGCCTTCAGGTGCTGCAAGCTGGAGGCAGCGCCGTGGACGCTGCGGTGGCGATTCAGGCGGTCTTGAGCCTCGTGGAGCCCCAGAGCTCTGGTATCGGCGGCGGCGCCTTTATGATGGTCTATGAGGCGCGGAGCGGTAAGATTACTGCCTATAATGGCCGCGAAACCGCCCCCAAGGCGGCGACATCGGCCTTGTTTCTGGGCGACGATGGCAAGCCGATGCGTTTTGCAGACGCGGTGGTCTCTGGACGGGCGACGGGTGTCCCTGGCGTGATGGCCATGCTGGATATGGCCCACAAGCGCCACGGTCAGCGCCCCTGGAATAGCCTGTTCAGCTC
>DAITMY010000126.1:0-6887 GCA_036834925.1 Asticcacaulis sp. | reverse complement strand
CACTTGTCTCAGATCGAGTACGGCTTATCCTGATTTGACGTAGGCCGTCCATCATCCGGTTGACCCGGAACCCGTGTCAGACCAGACCCTTCACGGACGGAAGCGGACAGGGATTTGCATGACCCAGAAAACCCACCATCCGGAGACTGCGATTCCCCTGCTTGGGGCTCCTTCGGCCAGTCTGACGACCCTGGATGAGCGGGCGCGCGATATATTCCGGCGCATCGTCGAGACCTATTTGGAAACCGGCGAACCCGTCGGCTCGCGCACCGTGTCCCGGGGTGGGCTAGCCCTGTCACCCGCCTCGATCCGCAACACTATGCAGGACCTGACTCAGCTCGGTCTTCTGGCGGCGCCCCATACCAGTGCCGGGCGCTTGCCAACCCACATGGGCCTGCGCCTGTTTGTCGATGGTCTGATGGAAATCGGCGATGTCGGCGAGCAGGATCAGCGCGATATCGAGGCGCGTCTCGGGGCCCATGGGCGCAATTTTGAGGGCGCCCTCAAGGAAGCCAGTGCGCTACTGTCGGGTCTGGCCGGCGGGGCAGGCCTCGTTATGACTCCCGTGCGTGAAGCTGGGGTCAAGCATGTCGAGTTTGTCCGCTTAGGCGGTGAACAGGCTCTGGCCATACTGGTGTTTGAAGACGGCACGGTCGAGAACCGCTTGATGGCGGTCGCCCCCGGCGTGACCCCGTCTGCCCTCTCCGAGGCGTCAAACTTTCTCAATGCCCGGCTTCGGGGCCGCACGCTTGCAGAAGCCAAGGCGGAGATGGATCAGGAGCTGTTATCCGCCCGCCAACAGCTCGATGAAACGGCGGCGCGCCGGATCGAAGACGGTCTGGCGGCTTGGTCCGGGGGCGAGGGGCGGGACCGGGCGCTGATCGTCCGTGGACGGGCCAATTTGCTCGTTGATCGCAATACGCTGGAGGACATGGAGCGCGTCCGACTGCTGTTTGACGACCTTGAACAGAAAGAGCAGCTGATTGGTCTTTTGGACAATGTGCGCGATGCCGAGGGCGTGCGCATATTTATTGGTTCAGAAACGCGGCTTTTTTCGCTATCGGGTTCCACAGTGATCGCGGCGCCCTATATGACGGGGCGTCAGAAAGTGCTGGGGGCCATCGGAGTGATTGGTCCGGCACGCCTGAACTATGCCCGCGTGATCCCGCTGGTGGACTATACCGCCCGGGTTCTCGGGCGCTTACTGGACGGTGAGGGGGCTTCGCTTCCGCCATCCCTGAAATGAGTGAGACGAACACATGACCGAAGACGTAGCCCGTGATGCCCAGGACACGCCTGAAACGGAACTGGATCTGACGGGTCAGGACAGCCACGCGGCAAGCCAGGTCGAGCTAGGCCCGGATGCGGCGCTTGAGGCTGAGCTTGACCGTCTTCAGGCGGAAAATGCCGCTCTGCGCGAACAGGCGCTGCGGTATGCTGCCGATGCGGAAAACACCAAGCGCCGGGCTGAGCGGGAAATGAACGATGCCCGCGCCTATGCCATTCAACGCTTTGCCCGGGACCTGCTGGGGGTCGCTGATAACCTCTCGCGCGCCCTGATGGCTGCCCCGCGTGATCACGCCGATGCCGGGGTCAATAATCTCGTCCTCGGGATCGAGATGACTGAAAAAGAGCTGGTCGGGGCGTTCGAGCGCAATGGCCTTAAGGTGGTCAACCCGGCCCGTGGCGACAAGTTCGATCCAAACCTGCATCAGGCCGTGACCGAGCAACCGGCGGATGACGTGCCCGGCGGCGCGGTGCTTCAGGTGCTCCAGACCGGCTATGAGCTGTTCGGGCGGATCGTTCGTCCGGCCATGGTGGCGGTCGCCGCCAAGACCGCCGCCAATACGGCCAGCGCCTCGGACGCGGCGGCGGGCGCTGCCGCCTATGCCCAGGCTCAGGAACTGGGCGGTCAATAAGCCCTTCGGCTAGAGTGCACGAAAAAGGCGGCCTTTGCGGGCCGCCTTTTGTTGTTAAGGGTAGGTTTGTAACGGCTCACTTGTCCTCCAGCGCCGTCCGCAGCGCCGCATCAAAGGCGGCGGGTTGGTCAAACATGATGAAATGCAAGCTGTTGTCGATCCGCTTGACGCTGAGGTTCGGCGTTCCGGCATAGAGCGCTTCCCAACGCGCCTGAAAGGCGTCTGCGGGGATCTGCATCATCGGGTCCCAGGCGAACAGAACCGTGATCTTGGCCTTGATGTGCTTAAGCTCAGGGCGCAGGTCGATTGAGGTTAGGTCTTCCATCGCTCGGACCATGACGCTGCGGTCGCTTTTGACCGACCAGTCGGCGACCATATCGGCCTTGGCCGGATCCTTGGTCTGCATCCGCATACCCATTTTTTGCTGAGCGGTAAATTGCTCGGCGGGCATGGCGAGAACCGCTTTAAGCATTGGCCCGGCTTGAGCCTTAGCGCTCTCAGCGGTTGCCGCTGGATTGAACAGGGCAGGCATGAAGGGGGCGGAATCGACCACCACGACCTGTTTCACCGCCTGCGGGTGGCGGGCACTGAGCATCACGCCGGTGGCCCCGCCCATGCTGTGGCCCACGATCACCGGCCTTGAGAGGCCCTTGTCCCGGATATAGCCATTCAAGTCCTCAACTAGCGGCTCCAGCACCGGACCTTCTGCATTGGCTCCGGTAGGAACGCCATTGAACCCGCGCACCTGCACCAGATGCAGCCGGTGGCTGGAGGACAGCGACTTGACCGTATCGGCCCACACGGCGCGGTCACTGACGAGGCCCGGGATCAGGATCACGTCCGGCCCCTGGCCCACCACCTCGACGGTAAAGCGCGCCCGCTCAAGCGTTTCTGCCTTGGCCGACAGGGCGCTAAAGACCGCTGAGGCCGATATGGCGATCACTGCGAAAATCATCCACGGCCGGTCGCGTTTGATCCGGGCCTCTTTCTCTTCGCGCGTCATTTTGGTGAACATGGGGTCCCTCCTGTCATGTGTTCCTGTCATTATGTAAAACAGGCTTTACATATTATGTCAAGCGCCCTTGACCTTACGGGTCAACAACGCGGCGCTCCGCTCTTGGCGTTGGGGGGCGAAGCAGGCTAGGCAGGGGCCATGCCGTCACACACACTCGATCAGGCCCGCGGGCTGCTGAACCGCGTTTTTGGTCATGCGGACTTCCGGGGGCTCCAGGCCGGGGTGATTTCGGCTGTCCTGGCGGGCCGGGATGGGCTGGCGGTCCTGCCCACCGGCGGCGGCAAGAGCCTGTGCTATCAGATCCCCGCCTTGCTCCAGCCGGGGCTGGGCCTCGTGATTTCGCCGCTGATTGCCTTGATGAGTGATCAGGTTTCCGGCCTGCAACAACTGGGCGTGGCGGCGGCGCGTCTGGATTCCAGCCTCAGCAGCGCCGAGCGGGCGCGGATCTGGGATCAGGCCCGGGCCGGGGAGCTGGACCTTTTATATCTGTCACCCGAAGGGCTGATGCAGCCCTGGATCCTGGATCAACTGCAACAGCTTCGGGTGAATCTCGTCGCCATCGATGAGGCGCACTGTGTCAGCCAGTGGGGCCATGATTTCCGCCCCGAATATCGCTTGCTGGGCCAGCTCAAGACCCTGTTCCCGGGTGTGCCGCGTCTGGCGGTGACGGCCACCGCCGATCTCCGGACCCGCGCCGATATTCAGGCGGCCCTGCATCTTGAGGACGCCGAAGTCCACATCGACAGCTTTGACCGGCCCAATCTGATCCTGTCGGCGGAGAAAAAAACCGGCAACGGTCGCGCCCGGGTGCTAAGCTTGGCCAAGGCCCGCGCGGGGCAGGCGGGCGTAATCTATTGTGGCTCTCGCGATGGGACCGAAAAACTGGCGGATTCCTTGAGCGCGGCGGGCATACCGGCGCTGGCCTATCATGCTGGCTTGTCGCCTAAGCTGCGCGAAGCCCGGCTTCAGCAGTTTCTTAATGAAGAGGGGCTGGTGATGGTGGCCACCATTGCCTTTGGCATGGGCGTCGACAAGCCGGACGTGCGCTTCGTCATCCATGCGGATCCGCCCTCAAGCCTTGAGGCCTATTGGCAAGAGGTCGGGCGTGCTGGACGCGATGGGGCCCCCGCCGAGGGGATTACCCTCTTCAGCGCCAGTGACTATGCCTTTGCCCTGCGTCGGATCGATGAGCGTCCGGTCCCGGATGAGGTCAAACAGCCCCAACGGGCCAAGCTGCGCCAGCTCTATGCCTTTCTCGATGGGGCCAGTTGCCGACCGATGGGGGTGCGCCACTATTTCGGCGAGACCGGAGCGCGTCCATGCGGACAGTGCGATGTCTGCCGCGATGCCGTCGAGGCCGAAGATCTGACCGAGGCGGCGCAGATGGCGCTCTCGGCCGTGCATCGTCTGGGCGGACGGTTTGGGCGGATCAAGATCATCGACCACTTGACCGGCAAGGCGCCCGATGACGGCGGCTGGCAACAGTCCTTGTCGACCTTTGGCATCGGACGACGCCATAGCCCGCCGCGCTGGCGACAAGTGCTGGATGCGTTGCAATTCGAGGGGCTGCTGGCTGAAGACCCTAATCAGGGCAAGCCGTTGATGATGCTTGGGGATCTCGAAGGCGTGCGGGCGGTGTTCCGGGGCGAACGACGGATACAGGTGGCTAACACCACGCCCGCGCCTTCGTCGCGCGACAGTCGCAGCCAGCCTGGGGATAGCGCCCAGCGCCCGCGCATCCGGGGCGAGGCCTTGCAGGTCCCGGCGGAAGATGCCGCCCTGTTCGAGGCGCTCCGGGCCTGGCGGCGTGATCAAGCCCGCGCCCAGAATGTCCCGCCCTATGTGGTGTTCTATGATCGGACCCTGCTCGACATCGCTCGGATCCGGCCCCGTTCGCTCGACGCTCTGCAACGGATCGACGGCCTCGGTGAGACCAAGATCCGGCGCTATGGCCAAGCGGTGCTGGATCAGATCCGCCAGGTTCTAGCTGAAGCGGCCTGAGCCTCTTAGTCTGCGTCGGGCTGGTTGTCCGGATGGGCGGCGATAAAGGCTGGATGGGCCGTGGCGGCGGCTTCAAGCGCACTCAAGCGGGGAAAAGCGCTCATATCCACACCAAAACGCCGCGCGGAATAGATCTGGGGCACCAGATAGCAATCCGCCAAACCCGGCGTTTCGCCAAAGGCCCAGGGGCCAGGCTGTCCGGCCATCAGGGCCTCTGCTGCCGCAAAGCCCGGCACAATCCATTGCCCGGCCCAGTCATTGTCCGCCGCGCCCAGACCCCGCACGGCTTTGAGCACGCGCAGGTTATTGAGCGGATGGATGTCGCAGCCCACGAGCGCCGCCAAAGCCCGCACCTGTGCCCGCTTAATGGGATCTGTCGGCAAAAGCGGGTTTTGCGGATACTGCTCGTCGAGCCATTCCAGAATGGCCGGGCTTTGGGTCAGGATCTGGTCCCCGGCCTTGAGCGCCGGAACCAAGCCTTGGGGGTTTAATGCTAAAAATGCGTCGGATTTCTGGGCACTCTGGCGCAGATCCAGAGCAACCGTCTCATAGCGGAGGCCCTTGAGTTCCAAGCCGATGCGGGTGCGATAGCTGGTGCCCGAGCGCCAGTAGCCATAAAGCGTAAGATCCATCCGATCAGGTCCTCAGATCAGGTCGACTGTGAGCGGTGAAAGGCGGTCGATTGACGCCTTCAGGGTTTGGCCGCGCGCGACCGCACCGACGCCTTCGGGGGTGCCGGTATAGATCAGATCGCCGGGCGCCAGACGCCAGAGTTTCGAGGCTTCGGCGACAATCTGGGCCGGGGACCAGATCATGTCGGACAGACTGGCGGATTGGCGAAGATCGTCGCCAACCCAAAGGCGGATCGCACCCGAGACGGTTTCCAGATCGCTGCGACGCGTAATCGTCCCGCAAGGCGCGGATTGATCAAAGCCCTTGGCGGCATCCCACGGCTGCCCGGCGGCCTTGGCTCGAGCTTGAAGATCACGGCGGGTCAGATCAATACCCACGGCCCAGCCCCAGATCGCGGCATCGGCGCTTGCCAAGTCAAGATTAGCGGCCCCTTCGCGAGGCAGATTGTCGCCCAAGGCCAGCACCAGCTCCACTTCGTGATGAAGGTCCGCTGTGGCCAAGGGATAGGAGATTTGTGCCCCGTCCTGGACGATCGCAAACGCCGGTTTGGTAAAGAACAAGGGCGGTTCACGCGTCGGATCAACCCCCATTTCCCGGGCGTGGGCCGCGTAGTTGCGACCAACACAATAGATGTGGCGCACGGGAAAGCGCTGGTCTGAATTCAGCACAGGCAGGCTGGACACAGCTGCTGGGGGAAACGGAAATAGGGTCTCTTGGGTCATAACCCGGATTTAAGCCGATTTGGATGCAAAGGGGTATCCCCCCAGCGCGCTCTTAGGGGTTCGGCTTAATTTTCTGGGTGATCTCTTCCAGCGTTGCAGCCGCCATAGCGATCCAGGCGTCGACCTGAGCGCCGGCTTTTTCGACCGAGCGGCCTTGAATCGACAGGATCAGGATCAGGGCGCCAAACAGGCTGAGGATCGTCGCCAAGGCATTGATCACCCAATGGCCCGGCGTGTGGCGCGGACGCGAATAGTTAGCCTGACCCTCTGCACTAATGGTCACATTCGACTTGCCCATGATGGTTCCCCCATAAGGCCCCCGTACCGGCCTTAGCTAAGCAAGGCTAAGCTAAACGCAGATTGTGACAGCTCTTCGAAGGCGTCAAGGATTTGGTAAGGAATAACTTGTCAGCGCGGGCGGCTTACGTCCAAATAGCCTGACAAAACAGCGGTCCGCCAAGGGCCGGTCGGGAAACGCAGAAATAATCAGGGGGAACGATGTCTCAGGATCAGTCCGGGACGGCACCGGCCAAAGCGCCGGGGCTTAAGACGGTTGTGACAGCTTCGGCCGCAGGAACGGCCTTTGAGTGGTACGAC
>DAITMY010000125.1:0-6894 GCA_036834925.1 Asticcacaulis sp. | reverse complement strand
ATGATCAGCGGCGTGCGGGCCTCGTCGATCAGGATCGAGTCCACTTCGTCGACGATGGCAAAGTTGTGCCCGCGCTGGACCATCTCGCGCATATCGTAAACAAGGTTGTCGCGCAGATAGTCAAAGCCGAATTCGTTGTTGGTCCCATAGGTCACATCCGAGCCATAGGCGGCCTGACGTTGGCCTTGAGACAGGCCATTGACGATCACGCCCGTGCTCATGCCGAGGAAGCGATAGACCTTGCCCATGGTCTCCGCATCGCGGCGGGCTAGGTAATCGTTCACGGTGATAACGTGCACACCCTTGCCTTCAAGGGCATTTAGATAAACCGGGGCGGTGGCGACGAGGGTCTTCCCTTCACCGGTGCGCATTTCCGCAATGCCGCCCTGGTGCAGGATCATGCCGCCCACGAGCTGGACATCGTAATGACGCTGGCCAAGAACGCGTTTGGCCGCTTCACGGACAACAGCAAAGGATTCTTCGAGCAGTTTTTCCAACGGCTCGCCGCCTGCCAGCCGCTCCCGGAAGCGCGCGGTTTGACCGCTCAGCTCATCGTCGCTCATGGCGGCGTAGCGCGGCTCCAGCGCGGTGATTTTATTCACCCGCTGCATCAGCGACTTGACCTTGCGATCGTTAGTGGACCCGAAAAGCTTTTTGGCGATGGCCAGCATGGACTATCCGTACAAACGGTGGGGCGATCGAGCGTGTGCTCAAATCAACAATGTCGGTGTGCCGTGAGGCCGAAACGCCCTTTCCTTGCTGCAGCATGAAAAAGCGCTCGACTTGGGCGCGCGCGAGACTTAAGCACCGGGCTATGCCCTGTCAATGTGACAGGATCAACTGCTGGCTTTGGCGGAGACCCGGCGGATGGGCGCTTTTTCGAACAATACGGCGCGTAAGTCGCACCAGATCGCTTTCCCGATGACGGATTTTCGTCCGCTCGTCTTGATGCTGCTGGTACTGGCCAGTCTGGTTTTGGCGGGGTGTAATCCCACTAAGACCCAGGAGCGCCCTCCGGAGCCGGGAGACATTCCCGTCGCCAAGATCCAGGATTCGACAATCTGGGCATCGGATGTTCGCCGTGAGGCGGTCGCCCAGGGGCTGATTGGTGAAGGCGAGCCGCTGGACTCCTCGTCGGACATGTTCCGTCGTGTGCTCGAAGAAGTGGTGGACCAGAAGCTTCTGGCGCGTGAAGCCGTGCGTCGAGGCCTGGACAAAAGCGCTCTGGCGGAACGTCGCTTGGCTGCGGCCCGTGAGCGGATCCTCGGGGATATGCTGGTCGAGTCGACGGTCGATGCCGCGATTGATGAGAGCGCGGTCAAGGCGCTGTATAGCGAGCAGCTCAAACTCAGCAAACAGTCAGAGGAAATCCGCGCGCGGCTCATTCTGCTGAAGACCAAAGACGAAGCCGATGCTGTGGCCCGTCTTCTGGCGAACGGGGCCTTGTTCGAAGTCATGGCCATGGAGCGCTCCATCGACCAAGCCACCCGATTTAATGGTGGAGATCTTGGTTATTTTACCACCGATGTGATGCCCAAGTCCTATGTTGCGGCCATTAACAGCGCCAAGGTGGGCAGTGTGGTTGGGCCATTTGAGGCCGACGGCGGCTTTGCCATCTTGAAAATCGAAGACCGGCGTCAGGAGCAACCGTTGTCGCTCGAAGAAGCGCGTCCGCAGATCTTGCGCTTCCTTACTTATGATCATGTACGTCAGTTGTTGTCCAAGCTGCGCGACTCGACCCGGATCGTGATCCTGACCAAGGGCGATCCGCTCAATGTGCCGGGTGCGCCAACTGAACCAGCGACAGCGGATCCCAATGCTCCGGCGGATGCTGAGGCTGTAGAAGCAGAAACCCCTAAGGATGCCAGCGCCCAAGGCGTCGCGCCGGTCGCCGTCGAAAAAGCCGGGGCAACTCCAGCTAAGGCCGCGACGCCGCCTTCCACGGCTGCGCCTGCTGCGGCCAAGCCGATGCCCAAAGAGGCGCCCCGTTGATCCCACCGTTTCGTTCGGGTGCGGGGGGGCAGCCAGAGAGCCAAGACACATCGCCAGCGGATCCCAAGCGCCCTGTCCAAGCAAAGGGTGCGGGGGACGTGGATCCTGTGTCCGTCGCGCCAGCAAGGCCAGACCTGCTGCGGCCTGAACAGTTGCTCGACCCTGTTCTCAAGGCTAGCCAGAGTCTGGGCCACAATCTGAGCCAGAACGTGAGCCAGAACCTCGAAAAAGCCCTTAATCCCCTTCGCTCAGTGCTCCAGCAGGCCGCGCTACGCCGCGCTTTAGGCCGGGCAGAGCCGCCTCGGACCGGAGATCCTCTAACGACCATGACTGTGACCCCGACCTCTGACACGCCTGCTGTAGCCGCGCCCGGAAAGCCAGGGCTGGCGGTCTCGCCTCTGAGGGTGCCGCTGCCGGTGATGCCGCCGATTGCGGGGGTTAACCTGTCGATCGGCCGCGCCGGGTTCTACAAGCACGCGCGACCAGACGTGCTGCTGATGACCTTTGCTGAGGGGACAACCTGTGCTGGGGTCTTTACCCGTCACAGCATTGGCTCGGCACCGGTTGACTGGTGCAAGAAGCATCTGGACGCCAGCGGTGGCGAGGATGTGCGGGCGCTGTTGGTCAACGCCGGGTGTGCCAATGCCTTTACCGGGCGACCAGGCGCAGATGCAGCACGCCGGACCGCGGCGCTCGTCAGTAAACGGTTGGATATCCGCCAGCGCGATGTGATGCTGGCCTCGACGGGGGTGATTGGCGTCGTGCTGGACGACACCAAAATTGCCGCCCAGATACCCGCGCTTGAGGCCGCCTTGACTTCAGACCTGTGGCAAGATGCCGCACGGGCGATCATGACTACGGACACCTTCCCCAAAGGCGCGACCGCCACGGCGTTGATCGATGGGGTGCCGGTCCGAATCAATGGGATTGCCAAAGGGTCGGGGATGATCGCCCCGGATATGGCGACCATGCTGGCCTTTATTGCCACCGATGCCGCCCTGTCGCCCGAGGTGCTGCGCGCGCTGGTCTCGCTCTATACCCGGACCAGCTTTAATGCGGTGACCGTCGATGGCGATACCTCGACCAATGACACCTGTCTGATGTTTGCCACCGGCCAGTCTGGGGCCCCAAGGATTACCCGGGCGGGGGATCGCCGCTTGGCGGACTTCCGCGATAAGCTCGAAGGGCTCATGCTCGATCTGGCCCATCAGCTGGTGCGGGACGGCGAGGGTGCGCGCAAGTTCGTCAAGATCACCGTGACCGGGGCGCAATCCCCGGCCTCAGCGCGCAAGATCGCCAAGTCCATCGCCGAAAGCCCGCTGGTCAAGACCGCCATTGCCGGAGAAGACGCCAATTGGGGCCGGATCGTTATGGCGGTCGGAAAGACTGAAGAGCCGGTGGATCGGGATCGCATCGGCATTCGCTTCGGCGATCTGGTGGCCGCCGTCGATGGTGCGGTGTCGTCTGGCTATGACGAAGCGGCCATGAGCGCCTATATGAAGAATCCCGAGCTGGAGATCAGCGTGACAGTGGGCGGTGGGCGCGGTACGGCCCACGTCTGGACATGCGATCTGACCAAGGGCTACATAGAAATCAACGGGGACTACCGGTCCTGAACCGGTTTGATCCGGCGAAATAGCGAGGCGTAAGTGACGGACGCTCTGAAACTGCATGGCCTGACCAAGGTCTACGGGGCGGTCAGCAAGGCTGCCCGCAAAAAGCTCTTCGGCAAAAAAGATGCGGACGCCCCGCCCCAGGGGGATAAGCTGGCCGTAGATCACATTGATCTGACCATCGCCCCGGGCACCTTCTATGCCTTGCTCGGGCCGAACGGGGCGGGCAAGACCACCACATTGCGGATGGTAGCGGGGCTGCTGGCCCCGACGTCTGGCTCTGTGTCGGTGTTTGGGATTGATGCGCTCAAGGACCCCGAAGCCGCCAAGCGCCAGATCGCGTGGGTGCCGGACGAACCGCTGCTCTACGACAAGCTGACGCCGCTGGAATATCTCGAGTTTATCGCAGGCCTCTGGCAGGTGCCGGGCGATGTGGCCAAGGCCCGCGCCGAGGAGCTTCTGACCTATCTGGGTCTATGGGAAAATCGGGCGCAGCGCTGCGAGACGTTTTCGCGCGGCATGAAGCAAAAGGCGGCCCTGGCCGGGGCCTTGCTGCACGATCCGCAATTGCTGATCCTCGACGAGCCTCTGACCGGGCTTGATGCCGCCGCCTCGCGCGACGTCAAGGACCTGTTGCAGCGTAAGGTCCGCGACGGGGCCACGGTGATCCTCACCACCCATATTCTCGATGTGGCGGAGCGTATGGCCGAGCGGATCGGGATCATCCAGTCTGGTCGGCTGCTGGCCGAAGGCACGCTAGATGAGCTGCGCGCCCGCGCTGGATCCGACGGCCAGACCCTCGAAGACGTGTTCCTTGAGCTGGTCCGGTTGCCACGCGCTTCGGAAACTGCTGTGCCGGTGACGACGGAAAGCCCGATCGCATGAGCCGTCCTCTGCCCGGATTTGCGCCCGGTTCAACCTTGTGGCTGATCGTTCATGACATCCGTCTGGCCTGGCGGGGGAGTTCCGGTCAGGTCAATAACGCCAAGGCCAGTGCGCCTAAGACCGACGGAATCTTTCGTTATTTCGGGTTTATTCTCTATGCGGGCTATGCCCTGCTGACCGGTTGGGTGGCCAGTCTAGTGGCTCCGGCGCTCGAGCGGGTTGAGCCCCATATTGCCACCATGCCCGGTGCGGCGGCGTTCTGGCTTGCGGTTGGGACGCTCGGGGTCCTGACGCTGATGCTGTCGATGACCATCTCCCTGACCATCACGGCCTTTTATGATCGGCGGGATCTGGATCTGTTGTTGTCTTCGCCTTTGTCCCCGCGCCGGATCCTCAGCGCGCGGTGTCTAGCGATTGCCGTCAACTCGGGCCTGTTGTTCATTGGCATTGTGCTGCCTGCGGCCATCACCTTCGCCGTCTTGGCCCATCCGCGCTGGCTGTCGATCATTTTTGTGCTCATGAGCCTGTCGCTTCTAGCGGCGACGATCGGTCTGTGGACGGCCATGGCCCTGTTCCAGTGGCTGGGCGCGCGAAAAGCCAAGATTGTGGCCCAGGTGTTCGGGGCCATCCTCGGGGCCGTCTTTTTTATGGCCGGGCAGACCCAGAACCTGCTGCCGCGCGAAGAGCGGTCCGCCTTTTGGGCCAGCCTCAATGCCTACGGCGATCTGCCGATGTTTGCCCCTGGGGCGTGGGGGCGGATCCCGGCTCAGGCCTTGCTGGGCGATATCGGCGCGGGTCTGCTTCTTTTTGCACTGGGGGCGGCGGTCTTTGCCGCCAGTGTCTCAAGCCTCGGTCGCCGGTTTGCCGCCAATGCGGCCGCCTCTCAGGGGACCGAGCGCCACAAACAAGCGCGCGACAACCAGACGGGCCGCTTCGGGGCTGGGCCGGTCATCAGTACGATGATCAAGGAAGCGCGCATCCTCTGGCACGATCCAGCGCTGATGTCGCAATTGCTGATGCGCTTGCTCTACATGCTGCCGCTGATCTTTATTCTTTGGCGACAAGCGGGCCGGGCTGATGAAACGGTGCTGATTACCGCTTCGGCCACCGGGGTGGTGTTTATCGGCGGTCAGATTTCCGGTCTGATCGCCCGGGTCACGCTCAACAGCGAAGATGCCGTCGACCTTCTGAACATGGCCCCGAGCCGGGCACGCGATGTCCGCATGGGCAAGTTCTGGGCGGCGGTGGCCCCCACATCCGTGCTGATCGGACTGACGTGCGTCGGTATGGCGTTTCTCAATCCGTGGGTTGCACTGTGGACAGGCTTGTTCGCCTTGGCCTCGGCCTTTGCGGCTGCGGCGATCATCATGTGGAAAGGCAAGCCCTTTAAGCGGGCTTCGTTCCGTCAGGGCGGAGGCTCCTCGGTTGTGGCCTCGCTTCTTGCGGGGCTGGCCACCAGCAGCTTTTCCAGTGCGGCGGCGCTGGCGGCCATTGGCTGGCCCCTCGCGCTTGTGCCCTTGATCATCGGCGGGGTGATCGTCGGGGCCTCGCAAGAATCGATCTCCGAACCGTTCAAGGAGGCCTGATGTCGGATCCGAAAGCTCAAGAGGCGGGTATACCCACGATCCTCGTGGTCGCGGCGGCGCTGGTCGACACTGACGGGCGCGTACTGATCGCCCAGCGGCCCGAGGGCAAGTCTCTGGCCGGGCTATGGGAGTTTCCGGGCGGCAAGGTCGAGCCGGGCGAGCGGCCCGAAGCGGCGCTGATCCGAGAGCTGCGCGAAGAGCTGGACATTACGGTGCGCGAGGCCTGTCTTGCCCCATTCGTGTTCGCCTCGCACGCCTATGACGGCTTTCATCTGCTGATGCCGTTGTGGCTGATCCGCCGCTGGGAAGGCCAGCCCAAGCCGCTGCATCACAGTCGCCTGACTTGGGTGCGGCCCAACGCCCTCAGCGACTATCCCATGCCCCCGGCGGATGCGCCGCTGATCGCCTACCTGCGCGACTTTCTCTAGGCTTTAGTCCTCGGTGCCGGTATCGAACTGTAGCTCTGCCAGCCGGGCATAGAGGCCGCCCTTTGCGACCAGCTCGGTATGGGTGCCGGTTTCGACCACGCGCCCTTGATCCATCACCACAATCCGGTCAGCCCGCAGGACGGTCGCCAGACGGTGGGCGATCACCAGCGTCGTGCGGCTGGACATGGCTTCATCGAGCGCTTGCTGCACCAACCGCTCATTTTCGGCATCCAGCGCGCTGGTGGCTTCGTCGAGCAACAGCACGGGGGCGGGGCGGGCGAGGGCGCGGGCAATGCTCAGCCGCTGTTTCTGGCCCCCAGACAGGGACTTGCCGCGCTCGCCGATCGGGGTGTCGAAGCGGTTGCTGTAAAGCGCCGAGATCGTCGGCGT
>DAITMY010000124.1:0-6904 GCA_036834925.1 Asticcacaulis sp. | reverse complement strand
GATCAGAACCAGCTTGTTCGGCCCGCTTTGTCGCCCCAGACCCCGCACCACCCGCGCGGCGGTCTCCAGCGCCCGTGTGGCCACCAAAAACGCCGGGGCACCGGACAGCCCCCCTGCCTCGCCTTGATGGATCGACACGAGGTCCGAGGGCCGCTCCAGCGTGGTGTTGGAGACAATCAGCCCCTCAAAGCCATGATCGGCCACGGCCTCAACCGCGTCGCGGATCTCGCCCTCGCTCAGGTCCGGTGCGATCTTGAGGAACACCGGCGTCGGGCGGCCCGACCCCGTATGCAACCTTTGGCGCGCCTCGGCCAGCCGCCCCAGCAGCTCATCGAGCGGGGCACGCCCCTGCAAGGCCCGAAGACCCGGTGTATTGGGCGAGGAGATATTGACGGTGAAATAGTCCGGCAGCCCCCACAGGCGCTCCAGCCCCGTCACATAGTCGGCAATCCGGTCCGTGGCGTCCTTATTGGCCCCGATATTGGCCCCAATCGGCCCGGGCAGGCCTGCGCGTCGCGCCGCCTCCAGCCGGGCGGCAAAGGCCTCCAGACCGTCATTGTTAAAGCCCATGCGGTTGATCACCGCTTGATCTGGCGTCAGGCGGAACAGGCGCGGGCGCGGGTTCCCGGCCTGAGGCAAAGGCGTGACCGTGCCGCATTCGACAAACCCAAACCCGAGGTCAAACAAGGCCCCCGGCACCTCAGCATTCTTGTCGTAACCCGCCGCCAGACCGATGACATTGGGAAAACTCAGGCCTGCCAGCTCGGTCTTCAGGGCCGGATCCTCCGGGCCATAGCGCAGGCCAAGGCGCGCCGCCCAGCCCCCGGACAACGCCTTGATCGACAAGCCATGCGCCGTCTCTGCATCAAACAGGTGCAAGCTGCGGGCGGCCAGATCCGCCAGACCAGACGACAACAGGATCGGAGGATTTCGGGGGGTAGACATCTTTAACTTACTCTCCGGCGCCGCCGCCGTGCTCCGACGGGAAAAGGATGGCGTCATAGGCCGGACGCCCCGCCGCATCAAAGTTTAAAATCACGGTCGCCGCCGTCGGGAACCGGTCGCGGATCTTGGCCATAGGCTCGCCCCCCGCGGCGGCCAGCTCGAACAGGTCAAGCGCCAGGGCCTGGATCCCGGGATTATGCCCCACGACCAGCAGCGCACCCGGCGCCTCAGGGCCCTCATCGACCCAAGCCTCTAGGGCTGTGCGCCAGACCCGCGCCGGGGCGTTGTAAAAGGCGGCATCCCGCCGAACCGGAATGTCCTTAAGGCCCAGCGCCGCAACCACCGTCGCAAAGGTTTCCTCGGTCCGGGCCGCGGGCGACACCAGCGCCGCCGTTGGGCGAAGGGCCGGATCCCGCCCGATCAAGGCGGCGATAATCCGGGCATCTTCCTGCCCGCGCTCGGTCAGGGACCGGTCGAAATCCTCGCCAGACGGGGCTTGGCGTTCCGCCTTGGCATGGCGCATCAGAATCACATGTTTCATAAGCGTCTTTCTAGCCCGGCTTTCCGTTACGTGACCAGTGGGCCTTCAAGCCCCGGCGCACCGGCACCGGATTGGCGGGCGGCTTGAGCGCATCGGTGATCACCGCGAGGTTCTCGGCCAGCGAGCGCTGAGGCCGCACGGCAAAGGTGCGCCGCTCGGCCTCCATCAGGATCACACCCGCCGCCCCCGGCCAGATCCAGGCTCCCAGCTGCTCAAAGCTGTCGGCAAAGCCAAGCAGCGGCCGCCAGGGCGGCACATAAAGCCCATAGGACCAGGCGGTCGGCTCAAGCTCGGCATCCCGGAGCAAGGCTTCGAGCTGCCCCCGCGTAAACGGCTGGCCATGGCCAAACGGCGTGGCTTCGGCCCCGGCCCAGAGGCCCCCCCGCGCTGCCACCATCACGATGATGCGTCCGCTGGCACTCAGCACCCGCCCCGCCTCAGCCAGCAGCGCCGCCGGATTGGCGGCTTCTTCCAGGGCGTGGGCCAAGACGATCCGATCAAAAAAACCCGCCGGAAACGGCAAGGCGGTCTCGCCTACCAGACAAGCTTGATTGCGCACCGGGTGCGGCCAGGCACTAACCCCTTGAGCGGCGGGCATCGCCAGACAGACGCGGCGCGCCCGGGGCAGGAACGGCTCTACAAACGGGCCCGCAAAGCCTAAGCCTAAAACATCCAGCCCGCGACCATCCCCCCAAGCCTCGACCACCTTGCCGGCCAGCAGACTGCGCGCCGCCTGCCCTGCTGGGTCATCGTAAAAGGCCTGAAGCTGCTCAACTGTCCGGCGCATAAAACAAGAATAGGGCACAGTGGGGTCAAAGCCCAGACACATTTTCCCTCCAAGGGTCTCTCGTAACACGGGTTTTCTCGCGCTCCTTTCGGGTGCAGGCCAGCCGCGCAACCCTTGGGGGGCAAGCGGTTGTCAAGGTTAACCCACGCCCGCTAGGGAGAGTGTTGCAAGTGGCGCAAGCCAACATCGCCAAACCGGGCTTTACGGTTTGACAGCCTATGGCAATGTGAGGGTCCATCATCGGATTGCCCTCCGCACTTGCCCAGTATCCGGCGTTAAGGAGTACGCATGCCGCTTCAGGTTCACCAGTTCCCCTGCCTGTCCGATAATTACGGGTTTCTGTTGCGGGATGTGGCCACGGGGCTCGTCGCGTCCATCGATAGTCCAGATACCCATGCTATTCTCCGAACCTTGGCGGATCTGGGCTGGGACCGGCTTGACTATGTCCTCAACACCCACTGGCACCCAGACCATGCGGGCGGCAATGCAGTCCTGAAAGAGCGGACCGGTTGCCTACGCCTTGGCCCCGCCGAAGTCCAAAATCGCTTCCCGCTCGATCAGATTGTATCACCTGGTGAAAGTGTCCAGCTCGGCGAGACCCGGTTCGATGTCCTAGATCTCGGGGGCCATACCCAAGGCCATATTGGCTATTACAGCGCGTCTGATGATGTCGCCTTTGTCGGTGATACCCTGTTTGTCCTCGGCTGCGGCCGCCTGTTTGAAGGCACGCCCGCGCAGATGTGGGCGAGCCTAGAGCGGATCGCCGCCTTGCCGCCGCGCACCGTGCTTTACTGCGCCCACGAATATACCCTGGCCAATGCCGCTTTTGCCCTCAGCGTCGATGAGAGCCCGGCTCTGGCTGAGCGGGTCCCGATCCTCCAGCGCCTGCGCGATCAGGGCAAACCCACAGTCCCCACCCGCGTCGACGATGAGCTCAGGACCAATCCCTTCCTGCGTCTGCCGATGCTGGAAACAGATCCCGCCGCCCGCATCCAACGCTTTGCCGATCTGCGCGCCGCCAAGGACACATTCTAAGGCTGAACCGCTTACCCTGCCCCAAAGGCGGGGCGCGGGGATAAAACTTGACTTATCTTCTGACGAGCGGGGACTTCAAAGCCGCGCCACACCCCGTAAGCAACTGCCAGCGTGGCCAAAAGCCAAGCCAAGCCAAGAGGGAATGAGGCCTCCAAAGCGGGCACCCGGTTCATGACCGCGATTAAGATCTCCGCACTAACCCCGTGCAGAAGATAGAGCGAATAGGATGCCCCGCCCAACGCCTGCAGGAACCAGACATTCAAGAACCGGGGCGGATAAAGCGCACAAATCAGCACCATCGCGGGAAAAATCCCGGCCAGCAAGGCCAGCTCAACCCAAAGGGATGTGACCGTCAGGGGCGCACTCAAATAGAGCGCCACTAGCCCCATCAGCCCAAGCACGACACCACTGGCCAAACGGGGCCGGGCGACGATCGCCGTTTGGCTCAGCCGGAAATAGAGCTTTGCGACCAAAATCCCCATGCAAAAGCCGCAGATAGCCCGAAGCCCCCCAATGTGGAAATTACCCGGCTGCCAGCCGCCATCCAGTCGGCCCGCCGGAAGCGTGGCTAAGATCAGCAGACCGAACGCCAGTCCCACCACGACCCACAGGCCTCTCAGCCGAATCCGGACCCAAAGGATAAACAGCACAGACAGCACCATTTCCCAAAACACTGACCAGGCCTGATCGGCAAACGGAAATGCGGGGCCATTGGCATGGATAAAGGTCGTGCCCCAGGCTGGGATCATCAACAGGCCCGACATCACCGCATAGGTAAATCCCGCGGGGTTGGAAAAGGGCTCTCCCTTGATGACAAATCGCAGCACAACCAGCCCGATGCCAATCAGCGTGGCCAAAAGATAGAGCGGATACAGCCGCGCCAGACGCCGGATCACATAGCCCGCTACAGGTTTCGGCTGCCCTTCAAAGGATTCTCCGTAGCGGTAAAACAGGATGAACCCGCTGAGCACAAAAAAGAAATCCACGGCGATATAGGCATGGGGCAAGGCTTGGCCAACCCCAAACAGCATGGGCACGTGATAGAGGGTCACGCACAGCGCCGCGATCCCTCGCAACGCATCCAGACTGTGAATTTGCACCTTGGCGCGCATAGATTCCCCCCGCTCCACCCTACGTCACACGCAGAATTAGACCCAAAACTGTAAATTTTCGCTTTAGGGTGTAGTGATTATCTCCACATAAATTGCGAATGCGACTTATTAAAGTATATTCCCCCGCCGAGCACGGCAGCTGTGACACGCTTTCACGAGACCCAGATAACGTAAGGTGGGAAAAAGGCGGGCTTAAAAAATCGATTTTTGTGGCGCAATCAGGATAAGTTTCATCCCATCCCGCTCGATCTCAAAAACATAGGCGTCACTGCACGCGCAAAGCAAGGTATTGAAATAGTCATCCTGCAAAAATGTGCCGGGATGATGACCATTCAAGGATAGGATGCGGTCGCCAAGCTGAACTCCTGCGCGATCCGCAGCCCCTTGTTCGATCAGACCCGTGACAGTAATGTGCCCATCTTTATGAAAAGCAGTATAGCCCACGAGCGGGACATTAGGCCGATTGACTGTTCTTGGTTTAGCCGCAACCCTACGGTTCTTATAGTCAAGACGCCAGTTATAGAGCGCGATGTCTTCCAGCCCGAGGACGCCGGAGTAACCGAGACCAGGGATCTCGTGCGGCTTCACGACCCAACTGACGAGCGGTCGCAACGCCATTGCGCCTGATGTCAGACCTGAAAGGCGGCCCATTCCGTCGACGGCCTCACTCCCTTTGGCCGTGCGCAGTCTTCGCAATTCGGCCTGAACCCCATTGGTGGCCGCCAGATCTTCAAATGCCGCTTATCATGAGAGCGCTATAAAAACGCCAAAACAGCTCGATTGCGAACTTGCACAAATCGGGCGAGCTTGTTTCGTAGGGTAGAGCAAAAAAACTCTTTCCAAAATTGGGTGCGCCCCATTGACACCACAACTTTAAGGACATATTGAGTCCGATGTCAGCGGATCGGTCGCTGATTGATCTGAACTTGAGTTTGCAAATGCACTCTTGCCTACTCGGTACTGCACAGGACGATTTCACCGCGATACGTCAATTGGATGAAAACGAGATCGACAGTGTTATAGGTGGGGTTGTAGTCGTTGCGCTCGCGATAGCAAAGGCTGTCGCTATCGTCTAGGGCACGGGCCACGTGGTAGGTTACCACACTAATCGGGATCAGCAAGCACAGTGCGAAGTGTAAGCCATAGTCAACAGCTTTGGATCTATCAATGTCAAATACAGAAAAAAACACCTCGGTGAGATCAATAACTTTCTGGCTCTTGGTCACTGGAATAGTCTATATACTGTTGATGGTTTTTAATTCTGGCTATTCAACAGGTAAGGAAAAGGCTTTAACCGATAATAGAAATGATGAGAGAATTGAAAATGGCCTATGATGACCTTGGCATGCGATGGACTTGCCCGGAAAAAGTGTAGAGCGATTTCAGTTTAAGCGGCCATTCTGATTAGTGCGCTCTCGAACTGAATGGGGCTTGGGTAGCCTAAGGCGGAAGGTCGTTGGCGGGGGTTATAGACGCCGTCGATGTAGTGCCCGATCTCGAATTCGGCCTGGTTTCGGGTCTTGTAGAGCATCCGCCAGATGAGTTCGAATTTCAGAGTTTTGAACACGGTCACGACAATGGCATTGTCGTAGCGGTTGCCCTTGCCCGACATGGTCGCTGTCGGTCGACTTCTTGTAACGCCTTTTCTGCAACGCTTTGAGGCCGTTCTCTCGCATCAGGCGCGCCACGCGATGCCGCCCCGGTATCAAGAAACGCCGCCCCTCGGCTTCCCCCTATCGTTACATCGCGTATCTGAATGAAAGGCCTGCCTGTCGGCATGCGCTCTAGTGTGAAGGGTATAGCCAGTGAAGGGGCCACAGCCCCAGCCACCTTGGGAGCCATGACCAGCAAGGCTAAACTCGAAAGGCTGAACGCGCGTCGATCCATCTCTTCAGGGGCTTTCTGAAACTGAGGGAGCACAGTGTTAAACCTAGCTCACGCACACTCAATTCAGAACTGAAAAAATCACCCTCTGGTTCAGTGAGCCTGATCAAATTGCGAATGCGACGAAGTTTTGCAAACTGATGGAGGGGGGGCTGATGACGCTTTAGACAATTCATTGGTCCCCAGGCAAAAACTAAGGGCGAAGCATTGCCGCTTCGCCCTCATTTGTTCAGATCCCCATCGGGGATCTGAACCACTTTGAATGATGGGAGGCTTTATGGACTTCTTAGAAGTCCATGCCACCCATGCCGCCCATGCCGCCGCCCGGCATCGCCGGAGCGCCCGAGTCTTTCTTCGGGGCATCGGCCACAGCCGCTTCGGTGGTGATCAGCAGGCCCGCGACCGAAGCCGCATCTTGCAGCGCCGTGCGCACGACCTTGGCCGGGTCGATCACGCCCTGGGCCACCAGGTCGCCGTACTCTTCGGTTTGCGCGTTGAAGCCGAAGTTGGCGGTGCCGTTCTCAAGGATCTTGCCGACCACGATCGAGCCTTCGACCCCGGCGTTTTCCGAGATCTGACGGATCGGAGCCTGCAGGGCGC
>DAITMY010000123.1:0-6929 GCA_036834925.1 Asticcacaulis sp. | reverse complement strand
GCTTATGACGGGG
Organism: Asticcacaulis sp.; assembly: GCA_036834925.1. Taxonomy (GTDB): domain Bacteria; phylum Pseudomonadota; class Alphaproteobacteria; order Caulobacterales; family Caulobacteraceae; genus Asticcacaulis. The sequence continues at coordinate 6,916 of DAITMY010000123.1, read as the reverse complement.
CAGAGTTTTGACCAGACAGGACACCCATGGGCCGGATACTGATTACCTCTGCGCTGCCGTACATTAACGGGATCAAGCACCTCGGCAATCTGGCCGGGTCGATGCTGCCTGCCGATGTCTATGCCCGCTTCATGCGCGCGCGCGGTCATGAGGTGCTCTATATCTGTGCCACCGATGAGCATGGCACCCCGGCCGAGTTGGCCGCCGCCGCTGCGGGTCAGGATGTGCGCACCTATTGCGACGAACAACACGAGATCCAGAAGACCGCCGGGGCCGCCTTTGGCCTCAGCTATGACTGGTTCGGGCGTTCGTCACGGCCCCAGAACCGCGACCTGACCCAGCATTTCGCCAAGGTGCTGGAGGAGAAGGGCCTGATCGAAGAGCGTGTGGATCGGATGATCTATTCCATCGATGATGGCCGCTTCTTGCCGGATCGCTACGTCGAGGGGACCTGCCCGCATTGTGCCTATGAAAAGGCGCGCGGCGACCAATGCGACAACTGTGGCCGGTTGCTGGATCCGATGGATCTCAAGGATCCCTATTCGTCGGTGTCCGGGTCGCGTAATCTTGAGGTGCGCGATACCCGCCACCTTTATCTGCTCCAGACCAAGATGGCCGAACGCCTGCGCGATTTCATCGACAGCCGCACGGACTTCCATCCACTGGCGCGCTCGATTGCCTATAAGCACCTCGATGAGGGCTTGCTGGACCGGGGGATCACCCGCGACCTGAAATGGGGCGTGCCGGTCGGCTTTGAGGGTCAGCCGCGCCCGGGCTTTGAGGACAAGGTTTTCTATGTCTGGTTCGACGCGCCGGTCGAATATATCGCCGCCACGGCGGAATGGGCCGAACAGAACGCTCAGGACTGGAAACGCTGGTGGCGGCTGGATCAGGGGGCGGATAACGTGCGCTATGTCCAGTTCATGGGCAAGGACAATGTCGCCTTCCATACGGTCAGCTTCCCGGCCACGATCCTGGGCTCGGAAGAGCCGTGGAAGCTGGTGGATGTGATCAAGGCGTTCAACTGGCTCAACTGGTACGGCGGCAAGTTCTCGACCAGCCAGAAGCGCGGCGTGTTCATGGATCAGGCGCTGGAGCTTTTGCCCGCCGATGCCTGGCGCTGGTATCTGACCAGCCAGGCCCCGGAAGGGTCGGACACCGCCTTCACCTGGGAACAGTTCCAAGCCACGGTTAATAAGGATCTGGCCGATGTGCTGGGCAACTTTGTCAACCGCATCGTCAAGTTCACCGAGAGCCGTTTTGACGGGGTTGTTCCCGAGGGGGGGGAGCCTGGACCCCTTGAGCAAAAGCTCTATGCCGATGTCAGCGCCGCGCTTATCGAGGCCACGGAACAGTTCGAGGCCATGGAAATGCGCAAAGCCGCCCAAGCGGTCCGGCGTCTCTGGGTGATCGGCAATGAATATCTAACCGAAGCCGCGCCCTGGACCGCCTTCAAGACCGATCCGGTGCGCGCGGCGGTGGTCGTCCGCCACGGGCTCAATCTGGTGCGTTTGTTTGCCGATATCAGCGCGCCGCTGATCCCGTTTGCCGCCGAAACTATCGCGGCCAGCGTGGGGCAGGCGGGGACGACGCGGGGGTGGCCGACGATGGACGGTGAGGCGGAACTGAACCGCTTGGCACCGGGCACAAGCGTGGCCGCCGGGGACGTGTTGTTCCGCAAGATCGAGGACGCCCAGATCGCTGAGTGGAGCGAACGCTTCGGCGGGGCTGAGGCCTAAGTCTCAGCCCTAAGTCTCAGCCGAGGCCATAGTTGAAGCTGATGCTGATCCTTGGAGTCTCTGCGGCATTGGGGGGCACCTCGTGCCGCAGCCAGCTTTCCCATAGAAGGATCGTCCCGGCTTCGGGCTGTTCGTAGATAAAGGTCTGGTGCTCACGCGGCGCGTCTTCGGCGCGGGGCGGTGCGGCCATCATCAACGGCAGGCGCGGATCTTCGAGCTTGAGCGCGCTCGCCCCCATGGGGGTGTTCACATAAAAGGTGCCGGAAATCACGCTGTGCGGGTGGATGTGGCCGGTGTGACTGCCGCCCGGGTCGAGCACATTGACCCACAGGCTGTCGAGCCGCAACTTATGGCCGCGCAAGTCCAGATGCAGGGCCTCAGAAAACGCCAGAACATGTTTGTCGAGCTTGCGCTTGAGCTGGCCAAATTCGGTCGCGCGGATCGGCAGATCATCGAGCGAGGCATAGGACGTATAACCCCGATAGCCTTTTTCCGCTGACCAAGCCTGACCGGCCAGGTCTTCGTCGGCGAGCATCAGGCAGGCGTCTTCGAGCCCGTCGCGCAGGGCGGCGAACCCCTTTTCATGGGCAAGGCTGGCCCGGTAGAGCTGGGTGACAAACAGCGTCGAGATCTGGGCGGACATGAGGCGGGCTCGCAGCGGACGTATCAAAGCGCGCGACCTATCACAGCCCCTGACTGGCGGATAGGGGCAGGACTGTGACCCGTCGACTCATGACGCGACTCTTGATCACGGCACAGGCGGACAATCGCCTTTCAGCTTGCGATCAAAGGCGTCCACCAGAGCGGCATAGGGTGAGACAAACGCCCGTTCCGCCAGCACCGTGCCGTCTTCGAGGGTTTCCGCCTGTGGGATGCGGATCTCAAAGTGCAGATGGATAGAGGTATACTGCTGTTTGCCGTTGCTGATGCCGAGGTTGTTGGACACGAGGCCAATGCGTTGGCCGCGCTTGACGGTGTCGTGCAGCTTGACCTTAAGCGTACTGCTTTGCAGGTGCAAATAGCGATAGGTGCGATGTGGCGGCGATGCCCCGGTCATGGCCACGGTCATGGCGCCGATCTGGGTGATGGTTCCATCTTCAGCCGCAACCGCCCAGTGCTGATTAGCTTTGCAAGTGGCCGGGCGGATGTCTTGGCCTTGGTGGCCTTTACCGCCGGTGCACATGGGATTGTCCCAGCCACGGGTTTCGCAGAAGTTGTCTTGCCAGGGATAGGCATAGTTTTCTGCGGCGCACTGATTGGGTTCGGACGGGCGGGCCGATCCACCCGGACGGTAAACTTGGCTGTTCAGCCAAGCTGTGGCCGCTTCGAGCGGGAAGCAGATGCCGGGCGCCCAGTTGCGCTTGTCCGTATAGCCCTTGCCTGTTCCCGCCGGAAGCTGGGCGACCGGGTCGTGCGGGAAGCTGATCGGCTCGGGCTCCGGTTCATCGACCGGCAGGGGATCTTCGGGGCCTTCGGGCTCTTCGGGTGTCGGATCCACAGGGGTTTCTGGGGTGTCCGGGTTATCCGGCGGCGTTTGCGGGGCGGGCGAGCAGGCGCTCAGGACCATCCCACTCACAAGGGCCATCAGCCAAAGGCGTGGGGACAGCAGGGGTTGAGACGATCGCATCCTATTGCCCCTTCTTGACTGGGGCTGCGACCGGACGGGGCAGGAGCGCCGCTTCGGCTTCTGCGCGGGCCGCTTGTCCGAGAACCACGTCGCGCAGCTCTTCGACGGCTTTGCGGATGGCCTTGTCGTCCTTACAGTTTGGCGCCTGCAGATCCTCACACAGGATATCGACTGAATAGAGCACACCGAAGCGGGTAAAGCTGGCGGTCCAGCCGTCCTCTGTCCGGGTGATCTTTAGGTCATCGGGTAAGCCAGACGCCGCGAAGCTCTTGGCGGAAGGCCGGTTGCGCTCGGCCTTGAGCTGGTCGCTCTTGTCCTTAGGCAGGGGCGCAAACGAGGTCGTACCGGAATAGGCAATCGACAGGCCGTCTTTGGGCGGGACGGAAATGGAATAGGCCTCGCCAAACGTAACCATCTTGGCCTTGGCCTTTTGGACCGGGTCAGAGGGCAGCAAGACAGGCAGGCGGGTAGCATCCAACGCTTTGGGCGCAAGGGCGGGCGCCGCTCGCAGGGTCTCTCTCGCTTTTTCGCCGCTTTGCTGCAGCTTCGTGCGGGGATCGACGGCCTGCCGACTCTGGGTCTGGGCCTTGGCTTTTTGGACAGGTTCAGGCGCGCTGGCCTCGAGGGCTTCAGCCCAATTAATGGCGCTACGGATCGGTGCCTTCACTTGGGGCTTGGGCGGCAATTTAACAGTGGGGGCCTTGACGTCTGGTGTCGGCCTCTTTGGGGGCGCGGGTTTGGGCGCCGGCCGTGTTTGTTCTGCGGGAGCGGTCTGGCTCTGGACGACGGACGGCACAAACCCAAGACACAAGACAAGCACCCAAGCGGATGCCGTCTGACTGAAACGGTTTTCTGGCATGTTGTCCCCCAATATCCCTGTTCCCTAAAGGATCTTAACCTTTTTAATGGACAGGGTCGAGGGTCCAAATAGCGGGGCTTAAGACGCGGGAAACCGATCTGGACTTATTGTGCAAAGCACGCAGTCCATTGTCACAGGACTGTAAAGACCTTATATGGGCAAGACCGCGCGTTGATGCGGTGCAGCATGAGGAGCCGTCCGTGCTCGTAACTCTGATGCGCGCGAAACTGCATCGCGCCACAGTCACCCAAGCCGATCTCGACTACGAAGGCTCGATTGCCATTGATCAGGCCTTTCTTGAGGCGTCCGGCATCCTGCCCCATGAGCAGGTGGATGTCCTTAACATCACCACAGGCGCGCGCTTTACCACCTATGCCATCGAAGCCCCACGCGGATCCAAAGTGATCGGCGTCAATGGCGCTGCGGCCCGTTTGGTGCAAAAGGGCGATAAGGTGATCGTGGTCACCTATGGCCAGCTGCCCCTCGAAGAGGCGCGTCACTATACGCCCAAGGTCGTGTTGTTCGGCGAGGGCAATGTGATCAAGGCCTAAGGCGAGGGGCGTTGACGCAATCAAAAAGGCCCCGGCATGATCCGGGGCCTTTGTCGTTTAAGACTTAAGGTCAGACTGTGCCTTATTTTTCCAGCTCATAGATGGCCGTGATCGTGATGCTGACGGCCATTTCGCCGGCTGCAACCGGGGTCGCATCAGCCATCGCCATTTCCGCCTTCATCATGCGCGGCACAGGCATGGGCATCGGTATGGGCGCGAACCCACCGCCTTCGCTCAGGCTTTGAAGACCCTTGATCCGGTAACCGGTCGCCCCGGCATAGAGGTTAGCCTTGGCTTGAAGCGTCTTGACCGCATCGAGACGGGCGGCGTCCTCCGCCTTTTTGGGATCCTTAAGACCAAAGCTGATGCCATTGATCTGGTTGACCCCGGCCTTGACCACAGCGTCAAGGGTCGCCCCGGTCTTGGCCAGCTCTTCGATCCGGACGCTGACCTGATTGCTGGCCTGATAACCGCGCAGCAGCGGCGGCTGGTTATCGCGGTAGTCATATTGGGCATTAAGGCTGAGACCCGAGGTCTGGACGTGCTTGTCGGCAATGCCCTGAGCCTTGAGGGTGCTCATCACCCGGCTCATCTGGGCGGCATTGGCGGCCATGGCCTCCTGGGCGGTCTTGGCTTCGGTCACGAGGCCAAAGGTGACAAAGGCCACATCCGGGGTCGCCTTGACCTGACCTTCGGCCGAAAGGCTGAGCAGCGGCCCGGTTTGGGTCGGGGCCGTTTGGGCCATAGCAGGCAGGGCGGCCATCAGGCCAAGGCCAGCCGCCGTCACAAGAGCCATAACAGGACGCATGGGAATCTCCTTATTTGAGCGTCGGGCCGGACCCACAGTGTCGGGGGGGCCGCGAACAGGAATGGGGATAAACGTCTGGGACTGAACAGGGTCTGAACGCGTAATGCAGACAAAAGTTCAGAAACGGCCCCGAAAATCAACACACAGCTGTATGACAGTCCGGCATCCTTGGCCGCAGATGTGGAAACCTTGGGCCATGGCGACGGACGGGTCTTTTCCTCGGCCCAAACGCATGCTAGCTCAACGTCCCGTCTGTGGTTGCGGGCCTGTAGCTCAATGGTTAGAGCCGACCGCTCATAACGGTCTGGTTGGGGGTTCGAGTCCCTCCGGGCCTACCACGGCGCTTTTGGTCGTGGGCTTGTCGCGTTATGATTTCGGCATGAGCTCAGTCGATCTTCCCTCGGAAACCCAAAGCGAAATCATCGAAATGGCGCTCAGCGACCATGTCCGATTTGCGGATATCGAGGCGCTGCACGGTTTGGGACCTGATGCTGTCAAAGCCTTGATGCGACACGCGCTGAAGCCCGCCAGCTACCGGGCCTGGCGGCGGCGGGTGCGGGCGTTTTCCGACCGGCGGGCGCGCTACAAATGAGGCTTGGCTTGGGCGGGGCTTATGGCGTCGCGCGTTACAAGCGTGACTGTGACAAAGGCCACATAGAGCAGCAGATACCAAGAGCCCAGCTTGCCGAAGCTGACCAGCTGCCCCGGGATCTGGCCAGAATAGAGCCATGTGCCGGTGAGCGTGCCGATGTTTTCGGCGATCCAGAGAAATAAAGATGAAAGAAAGGCCGCCAAGGGGAGCGGCATCCACCAGGGCTTTTGACCAATCCTGAAGGTGATCCGGGTGCGGAAAAATAAGGCAATCGTTGCTGCGAACAGCACCCAGCGGATATCCGGCAAAAAGTGATGGGAAAAGAAGTTGATATAGATCGCTGTGGCGAGCAACAGCGTCATCCAGAACGGCGGATAGGGTGAAAACCGCATGTCGAAAATCCGGATAACGCGCGCCATATAGCTGCCGACAGACGCGTACATAAAGCCTGAAAACAAGGGCACGCCCATGACCGTCAAAAGGCCCGGTTCCGGATAGGCCCAGGATCCGACCGCGACCTTGAACCATTCCATCACGGTGCCTGTCAGGTGGAAGAGTACGATCACTCGGGCTTCTTCCCAGGTTTCCAGACGCAACCCGAGAAACACGATCTGTGTCAGAACCGCGAAGCCAAAAAGCGCATCATAGCGATGAACGGGCCAGTCCGCTTGCCAGATCAGTTTGGAGATCAAGATCGCCCCAAGCATCAGGCCCCCGAACAGGCAGGCCCAGCCTTGTTT
>DAITMY010000122.1:0-6950 GCA_036834925.1 Asticcacaulis sp. | reverse complement strand
GGGTACGGCTGATCAAGGATGTGGACGGGGTCTATGATGCCGATCCCAATCTTGTGGGCGATGCGGCTCATCCGTTTGCGGCTCTGGATTTCGATCTGGCCGAAAAGCTGGCCCACCCGCTGGTGCAGGACAAGGCCATCCGACTGGCGCGCCAGCACGGCCTGAAAATCGACGTGGCGGCGCTGGGTCGCGGCTATGCCACCACTATCGGTCAGGCGACGGAGCCAAGGACGGCCCGCCCGTACAAGGACCGCCTGACGGTGGCGCTTTTAGGCTGCGGCGTGGTCGGCTCCCAGGTGCTGGAGCGTTTGCTGGAATGGGAAGACCTGTTCAGCGTCCAGACCATCTTGGTGCGCGACGTGGCCCGCCGGGCTAGCCACCCGCTGGCGGATCGCTTTACGGCGGATCTACGCAGCTTTGAAAAGGCGGATGTGGATCTGTTTATCGATGCTGGGGCCGGCATCCAGCCGAGCGCCAGCCTGATTGAGCGCTTCCTTCAGCGGGGCGTGGCGGTTGTGTCAGCGAATAAGCAGGCCGTGGCGAATTCGGGGGCGGCCATTCAAGCGGCGGCATCAGCCAGTGGCGCACCGTTCCGCTATTCGGCGGCGGTTGGGGGCGGCGCACCCTTTATTGAGAACCTCAGCCGGGCCGCCGCAAACGGTACCGTCACGGCGATTGAGGCGGTGCTGAACGGCACCTCGAACTTTGTGCTGGATAAGTGCCGGTTTGGCCTGTCGTTCGATGCGGCCATGGCCGAAGCGCGCCGACTGGGTTTTGCCGAGCCGGACTCGACCGCGGATCTGGATGGTACCGATGCCGGGGCCAAGCTGAAGCTGCTGCGGGAAATCGCCTTTGCTGATCTGCCCTTGCTGCGTATCGATGTCGAGCCGATCACGCCGGAGCGTCTGGCCGCCCCTGAGGGGACGGTGTTGCGCTATGTCGGGCGCTGCGAACGTCAGGCGGCCACCGAGGATACGCCCGCCGGGCTGGTCGCGTCGCTGCGCCTTGAAGCCCTGCCGCCGGAGCATTTTCTGGTGGGCGCAGTCAATGAGGAAAACCGCATGGAAATCCAGCTTCACGGGGTGGATGGTGCGGCCCAGACTTGGCGGGTGTGGGGCAAGGGCGCTGGGCCCTGGCCAACCTCTGAGTCGGTGCTGGCGGATATTCTCGACATTCGGCGCGGGCGCGAGACGAAAGCCTAGGGCCGGAGATCAAGGTGGCTTGGCAAAGAGAGGCGTTTTCGGACACTATGGTGGCTATGACTGAGCCCGTTGTCCTTGAAGCCGCCAATACGGAACCGCCTGCCCTTGGGCCGACCCTGCAACAGATCCGCAAGCGCCAGAAGCTGACGCTGGATGATCTGGCGCTGGCCTCGGGCGTGTCGCGCTCTATGCTGTCCCAGATCGAGCGTGGGCGGGCCAATCCGACCTTTGCCACCCTCTGGAGTCTTACTCAGGCGCTGGGGGTGGATCTTAGCGACTTGATCGGCGGCTCCAGCGCCCACACCCACAAGCCCATTCGGGTGATGACCGAGGCCTTCACGCCGGAAATCCGCTCTGAGGATGGTCTGTGCGTTTTGCGGATCCTCAGTCCGACCGGTGAGGCGGTTCCGGCGGAATGGTACAAGCTGACCGTGGCCCCCGGCGGTAAGCTGGCGTCCTCGGCCCATGCGCGGGGGGCCACGGAGCATCTGACGGTGCTGGCCGGAACCTTGCGCGTCACCGCCGGGGACGAGGTGGTGGTGCTGGAAGAGGGGGCGACAGCCCGCTACGAAGCCGACCAGTACCACGCCATCGAGAATATGGGAGCGGTCGAGGCGCGCGCCTTTATGGTGGTGGAGTCCTGAGCCGTCCGTAGGGGTGTCGTTTTTCCATTATAATGGAATTTGTTTCTGCTATGATGAGACTCAGCAACGGAGGCTCTCATGGCGCGTGACGCATTTTATGAGCGGGTAGCCAGTGAACTGGCGGATATCGAAACCCAGGGGCTGAGCAAGCCCGAGCGGGTGATCCTGTCGCGTCAAGGCGCGCCGATTACGGTGTGTGGCCCGGACGGTCAGGCCCGCGAGGTGCTGAACTTCTGTGCCAACAATTACCTCGGTCTGGCCGGGGATGAGCGGGTGGCCCAAGCGGCGATCCGAGCCACGGAACGTTGGGGGGCGGGGACCGCTTCGGTGCGGTTCATCTGTGGGACCCAAGAGATCCACAAAGAGCTGGAAGCGGCCATTGCCGCCTATCTCGGCTTTGAGGATTCGATCCTGTTCGCCGCCGCCTTTGATGCCAATGGCGGGGTGTTTGAGCCGCTGCTGGGTGAGACCGATGCCATAGTCTCGGACAGCCTCAACCACGCATCCATCATTGACGGCGTGCGCCTGTGCAAGGCCAAGCGCTACCGCTTTGCCACCAGCGACATGGAGGATCTGGAAACCCAGCTCAAGGCCGCGCGGGCTGACGGCGCGCGCACGATCCTGATCGTCACGGATGGGGCGTTTTCGATGGACGGCTATATTGCCCGTCTGACCGATGTCACCCGTCTGGCTGAGGCCTATGAAGCGCTGGTGATGGTCGATGACTGTCACGCCACGGGCTTTCTGGGTCCCAAGGGCCGGGGTTCGGCGGCCTGGAATGCGGTTGAAGGCAAGATCGACATTGTCACCGGCACCTTTGGTAAGGCGCTCGGTGGGGCCATGGGTGGGTTCATCTGTGCCCGTAAGGCGGTGGTGGATCTGTTGCGCCAACGCGCTCGCCCGTATCTGTTCTCCAACGCCCTGATGCCGGCCGTGTGCGGGGCCAGCCTTGAGGCGATCCGCATTGCCCAGGGCGAAGAGGGTGATGCCTTGCGGTCTCAGTTGTTTGCCAATGCCGCGCGCTTCCGCAAGGGCATGGCCGAGGCGGGCTTTACCCTTCTGCCCGGTGAGCATCCGATCATTCCGGTGATGTTGGGCGATGCCAAGTTGGCCCAGACCATGGCCGCGCGCCTTTTGGACGAAGGTATCTATGTGATTGGGTTCTCGTTCCCGGTGGTGCCGCGCGGACAGGCCCGTATCCGCACCCAGATGTCGGCGGCCCACAGCTTTGACCATATCGATGCGGCGATTGCCGCCTTTACCCGTGTTGGCCGCGATCTGAAGGTGATTGGCGCATGACTGTTATGAAAGCTCTTTCCAAACAAACCCCGGCTCCCGGCCTCACGCTGATTGAGGCCGCAGTGCCGGTGCCCGGTCCCGAAGATGTGCTGATCCGGATCCGCAAGACCGCAATCTGTGGCACGGATATCCACATCTGGAACTGGGACGAATGGGCCCAGAAAACCGTACCGGTGCCGATGATCGTCGGCCATGAATACGCCGGTGAGATCGTCGAGATCGGCTCAGCCGTGACGCGCAAGCTGCACGTCGGCCAGCGCGTGTCGGGTGAAGGGCACATCATTGATCTGAACTGCGCCGCCAGCCGTGCTGGGCGCTTCCACCTCGATCCGGACACAGTCGGGGTCGGGGTCAATCGTCAGGGGGCGTTTGCCGAATATCTGGTGATCCCGGCGTTTAACGTCGTGCCCTTACCCGATGCCGTTCCCGATGAGATCGGGGCGATCCTCGATCCGTTCGGCAATGCCGTTCACACGGCCCAACAGTTCGACCTTCTGGGTCAAGATGTGCTGGTCACAGGGGCCGGGCCGATCGGGATCATGGCCGCCGCCGTCGCCCGCCGGGCGGGCGCGCGCTCGGTGGTGTTGACCGATGTCAATGACTTCCGCCTCGATCTGGCAACCAAGCTGGCGGATATCCGTCCGGTCAATGTTGCCCGCGAAGACCTTAAGGACGTGATGGCCGCGCTCGGGATCGAGACCGGCTTTGACGTGGCGCTGGAAATGTCCGGCGCGCCTGCGGCCTTCAACCAGGCGGTTGAGGCCCTGAAAATGGGCGGGGGCATGGCGTTGCTGGGGATCCCATCCCAGGCCATGCCGACGGATTGGGGCAAGATCATCCTCAAGGCCCTGACGATCAAGGGCGTCTATGGCCGGGAGATGTTCGAAACCTGGCGCAAGATGCTGGGGCTGCTCGAAGCGGGGCTGGACCTCAGCCCTTTGATCACCCATCGCCTGCCGCATACGGACTATGCTGCGGGTTTTGAGGCCATGCGCTCGGGCGCTTCTGGGAAAGTCATTCTCGATTGGTAGAAGGTTAGGCCTGCGTTTCGAAAAGCCCGGTCCGGTCACGGTCCGGGCTTTTTTGTGCGCCTTATTCGGCGATGCGGGGCTTGGCCATACGGACGGCCAAGACCTCAGCAATCTGCTGGACCATCTTGGTATTACCCTCAGTCAGGGTGCCGCCAACCGAGACGTTGTTCCAAGCCTTGACCTTGCTCCAGTTCGGACGGTCCATATTCCCGAAAAAGATCAGCGACTTGTTCGACTGATCAATGACGGTGCTGCTGTTCCACTTATTTTCCAGCTGATTAAAGTTGCGGGGCATACGGTTTTTCTCGTTCCCCAGAACCGGGGCGAGGGGATAATCCCTATGAACAATACCGCGCCCGTGGTTGACCGGCTGGGTTTCAGCATCCGTCCAGACCACGATCGTCGGAAAGGTGATTTCAACCTTCTTGCCCGAACTGGCCACTGTGTCACCGACCTTGCCCCAGTCTGAGTCCATGGCGGCATTGATGCATTCGTGCCCAGACTCAGGCAGGTCCCCGCCGCCCCAAGCACTCGTTGCGCCGATAAAACTATGAAAGTTCGAGGATTGCGCGGGGAGTGTAAAAAAATCGCTCGCAAGTAACGGGACGCTGTCGCCGTAATTCAGAACATTCCAAATAAGATACGAAAGGCCATAGTTGGTCGAATAGCCGCCGAAATCTCGGTAGTAAATAGCGCGAACTCGCATCAGGTCAACAGCTGGAATGCCACGCTTAACCAGTTCAGCATTCAGGTTAGTTTCAAAAGACAGGGCGTTCGATTTGACGGCATCAATCGTATTCTGCATCGAGCCTGTCGCATCAATACAAAACACCAGATCTAACTGGCGAATTTCTTCTTTGGCGATCAGAACGCGTGCATCTGACTTGATATCCATATAGTTCAGGCCGCCAAGGCTCATGAACGTTGTCGGCACCTTTGCCGTCAGACTACCGACGAGTGAATAGGACGCGTCGTCGATTTTGATCGTCAGGGACTTGACCATGGCCTTTTGCTCTGGGGTGAGCTGGGCGTAGAAGGCTTTTTCAGCGAGGCTGACCCGTTCGGCTTTGTTTTGGCCCTTGAGAGAGGCGCTGACCATGGCTGCATCCAGTTTGTCTTGGAGCAAGGATTTGTTTGAAATCGCGGTGGAATAGTCGAGGCCAGACCCAATCAACAGGACTGTCGGGATCAGAGTAATGGCGGCAATGGTCGAGATGTTGCCGCGTGTGTCGTGACGAAGGCGCGAACTCAGGCGTCTAAAGGCTTTGATCAGGCTGCGCACGATAATCTTAATCCGACGGTTAATTGCGAACGCGACTATCGGTGATTGCGATTAATAAATTCCTATGCAAAGCGGTTAATGCCACAGGGTAACTTAGAGCTTAATCCGCTTGCGGAAGGGCTACGGTCACGTTTAAGCTCGGATGCCGGAGACCTATCATGAATTATCGCCACATCTTCCACGCAGGGAATTTTGCGGATCTGTTCAAACATGCCGCCCTTTTAAGCTGGATCAACGCCATGCAGGCGGAAAATGCGGCATTAAGGATCCTAGATACCCATGCAGGGGCGGGTCTTTATGATCTGAGTGATCCAGCGCAACAGCGGTCGCGGGAGGCTGAGGCTGGCGTGTCGCGGTTGATGGCACGGGATATCCCGCTGGCGCTTAAGCCTTTGGCAGAGCGGGTGGCGGCTTATAATCCCAAAGGCGGCGTCAAGGTTTACCCCGGATCCCCCCGGCTGATTTGTGACGCCCTTCGGCCTGAGGATCATTACGTCGGATGTGAACTGCGCGAAGAGGTGTTTGGGTTATTGTCCCGCGCGCTTAACGGACAAGGCGAGGCACGCCTTGAAGACGGCTTTGGCTTTGCTCGCCAAGAGATCAAGCGTAAGCCTTCAGCGTGTTATGGGTTGTTGATTGATCCACCGTTCGAGCAGGCTGACGACTATCTTCAAATCTCTGACACCGTGGCAACCTGTCTGGACGCGGTCCAAGGCGGCCGCGGAACGGTTTCGGCGCTGATTTGGTTGCCCTTGAAGGACTTGGAGACCCTCGACAGCTTTGTGCGCCGACTTGAAGCGGGGCCTTTGCCGCAGACGCTGATTGCTGAGGCCCGTTTACGGCCCTTGACCGATCCGATGAAAATGAATGGCTGTGCTTTGGTGGCGGTCAATCCGCCGAAGGGATTTGAGACGGCCGTTTTGGCCCAGGCCGAAGCGATTGTGGCCGCCCTCGGTGAGCCCACAGGACGGGCCAAGATCTGGTCCGTCGGGCAAGCCTGACCCGCGACAGTCGGTCCCATAGCGGGGTGCCGATAATCTGTCAGGATGCTATGCCTTTCTCCTTATTGGTGTGGGCGGAAAAACTGTGGTATTGTGCAATGCAGCACGTCACGCGGATTCTTCGGTGTGACGCAAGCGACGCACCCGTGCAGATAGGGATCCCCATGGCCGTTTCGACCCCCAGTGACTCGACACCGCGTATCCTGTCCCAGACTGGTTTTCCCCAAGTCGCCTTACCCATGGCGGCCTTGACCCCGCCGACCCGGGAAGATGCCCAGCGCTATATGAATATAGCGGTTGGGGCTTGTTCACCCTTTTGGCTACCGTTCGTTGCGGCGGCGGTCGGCGGAGCGAGCTTTTGGTGGATGTCCAATCTGGGTCGCCGAATGATGCCGCAAGCTGCGGATAACTTCTGTGCCAGCTGGGAAGTGGTCGATGCCGCCCCTGCGCCCGTGGATCCGGAGGCGCATCCGCCGGTCCCCGTGCCAGAG
>DAITMY010000121.1:0-6967 GCA_036834925.1 Asticcacaulis sp. | reverse complement strand
ATCTGGAACTGCTCGAAGATCCGGCACTCATTGAGACCAGTCAGACGGCCATCAAGGCGGGGCGCAGCGCGGCCTGGGCCTGGCATGCGGCCACCGAAGCGCAAGCCAAGCAAATGGCGGCGCTGACGGACGCGCATCTGGCCGCCCGCGCGGCGGACTTGCGCGATCTGCAACGCCAGCTTCTGATGATCCTGACGGGCCAGGGGACGGACGTGTCTAACCTGCCAGCCGGGACAGTGTTGGTGGCGGATGACCTGTTGCCCTCTGATGTGGTAGCTTTGTCACCGCAAAATCTACCCAGTCAACCCGTTGTCGGCCTGATCACCGCCCGGGGTGGGGCCACCACCCATGCGGCGATTCTGGCCCAGTCGGCGGGCTTGCCGATGCTCGCTGCGGCGGGGCCGCGGGCCCTTTCGGTGGCCGAGGGGACCTCGGTTATCCTCAATGCGGCAAAGGGCGAAGCGGAGCTCAACCCGGATCCGGCCCGGATCCAGTCGGTCCAAAGCGCGCTCGAACATCGCGCCGCGCGCCTGGCCAAGGCCAAGGCTGAGGCCCATACGGTGTGTCACACAAAGGACGGCACCCGCCTCGAAGTGTTTGCCAATCTGGGAGCTGCCGGTCAGGCGAGCGGCGCTGTCGCCCTGGGGGCCGAAGGCGTTGGGCTGCTGCGCACCGAGTTCCTGTTCCTTGAGCGCCAGACCGCGCCCTCGACCGAGGAACAGACTGAAACCTACCAAGCCATTGCCGACGCCTTTGCGGGACGTCCGGTCATCGTCCGCACTATGGATATCGGCGGCGACAAGCCGATCCCCTATCTACCCTTGCCACAGGAAGAGAACCCGGCACTGGGGCTTCGCGGGATCCGCACCAGCTTCTGGCGACCCGACCTTTTGCGCCAGCAGCTCGAAGCCATTGTCCGCGTGACCCCGGTCGGGGCCTGCAAGATCATGCTGCCGATGGTGGTGTGTGTCGAAGAGGTTCAAAAAGTCCGAGCCCTGCTCGACGAGATCCGTGCGGCCGAAGGTGTGCGCGAGACCATTCCGCTCGGGATTATGATCGAGACCCCGGCGGCGGCGGTCTTGGCCGACCAATTGGCCAGCGTGGCGGACTTCTTCTCCATCGGGACCAATGACCTCAGCCAGTATGTGCTGGCGATGGACCGGGCCGACACCCAACTGGCGGCGCGGCTCGACGCGCTCGATCCAGCAGTGCTGCGCATGATCCGGATGACCGTCGAGGGCGCGACGCGCCATGGCCGCTGGGTCGGGGTTTGCGGTGGGGCGGCATCGGATCTTGTGGCGGCACCGCTCCTGATTGGCCTCGGTGCCCCCGAGCTGTCGGCGACGCCCGCGCGGATCCCAGAGCTTAAGGCGCTCATCCGTACGCTGGACCTCGAGACCTGCCGCCAGGTGGCGCTGAAGGCGCTAGACCTGACATCGGCGGGCGAGATCCGCACCCTTGTGACCCGGACTTGGCCGCAACTGGCCGATCCCAGCCTTGCTGGAGCTGACTGATGAAATTCTCTCTGACTGGGGTTCAGCAACTGGGCCGAGCCCTGATGCTGCCGATTGCCGTTCTGCCTGTGGCCGGGATCCTGTTGCGGATCGGCCAGCCGGATCTGTTGAACCTGCCCTTTGTGGCCGCTGCCGGGGCGGCAATCTTTGACCATCTGGGTCTGTTGTTCGCCATCGGCGTCGCGGTTGGCTTTGCCCGCGAAAACCATGGGGCTGCGGGTCTGGCTGGGGCGGTCGGCTATTTCGTCGCGGCCGAAGGGGCCAAGGTGATGATCGTGGTCCCGCCGGAGGCTCTGGCGGGCTTTGCTGAAAATGCCCACGCTCTGGCGTCTGCAGCGTTTAAAAACAGTGCCATCAGCAAGCTCAGCATCCCGATTGGCATTCTGTCGGGCCTGATCGCCGGGGCGCTCTATAACCGGTTCGGCGATATCCGTTTGCCGGAATATCTGGCCTTCTTTGGCGGGCGGCGCTTTGTGCCGATTGCCTCAGGGGTATGTGGTCTGTTGCTCGCGGTGATCTTCGGCTTCGGCTGGCCCTATGCCAATACGGCCCTCGACCAGCTCAGCCGGGCTGTGCTCGGGGCCGGGGAACTGGGGCTGTTCGCCTATGGCCTCTTGAACCGGCTGTTGCTGGTGACGGGTCTGCACCACATTCTCAACAATGTGGCTTGGTTTATCCTCGGCGAATATGGCGGGGCGACGGGCGACCTCAAGCGCTTCTTTGCGGGCGATCCGACCGCTGGGGCCTTCATGAGCGGCTTCTTCCCGGTGATGATGTTCGGCCTGCCTGCCGCTTGTTTGGCCATGTATCACGCCGCTCGGATTGACCGGCGCAAGGCTGTGGGCGGGATGCTGCTGTCCATGGCCCTGACCTCGTTCCTGACCGGGGTGACGGAACCGATTGAGTTTACCTTCATGTTCCTTGCGCCGGTGCTCTATGTGCTGCACGCGATCATGACAGGCCTCGGTATGGTCATTATGGACCTGCTGAATGTGAAGCTCGGGTTCGGCTTCTCGGCTGGGGCATTCGACTATGTTCTGAACTTCACCAAGGCCACCAATCCGCTGCTTCTGATCCCTGTGGGGATCGGCTATTTCGTTGCCTACTACGCCGTATTCCGCGCGGCGATCCACGTGCTGAAGCTGCCGACCCCGGGGCGTGAGGCCGACGACGGCGACGTAGTTGCCGAGGCCAGCGCAACTGTGGGTCATGATGATGCGGCAACGGCCATGATCATGGCTTTGGGCGGGTCAGATAATCTGCTCAAGGTCGATGCCTGTACGACCCGTCTGCGGCTGACCGTCCGTTCGGGAGACGTCATTGATACCGCCCGCCTCAAAGATCTCGGGGCGCGGGGCGTGGTGCGGCCCTCGGCCGATGCGGTCCAGGTGGTACTCGGACCCCAGGCCGAGCAGGTCGCCGGCGATATTCGCAAGCGCATGGCCCAAGGGCCAGTGGCTGCCGGTAAAGCCGCCGCGTCACAGCCCTCTACGACCCAGGTTCAGACCTTTGTTGCCGAGGCCAGCTACCCCTTGCCGGATGCAGTAGGCATGCTCAAGGCGCTGGGAGGCCGTGAGGCACTCAAGAGCTTGAAGGTGGTCTCCAGCCGCCTGTGTGTCACCCTCGCCCACGGGCGTCAGCCGGATGCGGCGGCCCTCGCGGCGCTTGGTGTGCGCGGCCTCGTCCAGACTGCACCGGACAGCTGGCAAATCGTCATCGGGCCCCAGGCCGACGTACTGGCTGAGCGATTGGCGTCGGATCCGGTCGCCTGATCATGAGCCCCAGCACCGCGTCGCGTCCTCGGCTTCAGTCTCTCGATAGCCTGCGCGGCCTCGTGGTGCTGGGCATGATCCTGGTCAACAGTGCGGCCTATCTGTTCTATGCCGCACAAAAACCCGTCTGGCCTTGGCTGCTTCACGCCCACTGGCAAGGGTTCTTACCGGCTGACTGGGTGTTCCCGGCCTTTGTGCTGATGGTGGGGCTGTCGATTGGCTATGTGATGCCGGATTATCAGGCGGGCGGGCGGTTGACCCCCGCGGGACTGGGGCGTCACGCCAACCGGGCACTTCGGTTGCTGCTGATCGGGCTGGTGCTAAGCAATCTCTACTGGCTGGCGGACCCGTCAGCCCATGTTGCCCGCTTGCCCGGGGTGCTCCAGCGACTGGCTCTGGTGTTTTTCGCGGTCGTGGTTCTGCATCTGACCCTCTGGCGGCGAGTGCAGATTGGGGTGATTGTCGGCCTGTTGCTGGGCTATTGGGGCCTTCTCAGCCTGCCACTTCCGGGCGGTATCCCGACGGATCTGTCTGTTCCCGGCCAGAACTGGCAGGGTCTGATCGACCGCCTTGTGTTTGGCCCCTATATCTTCGTTAAGGGGCCTTTGGGTTATGATCCTGAGGGGCTGCTCAGCACGTTGCCCGCCATCGCCCAGGGCCTGATCGGGGCCTTGATCGGCACGCGGCTGAGAGAGCAACCGGCCTCATGGGACCAAAGTCGCAATCTGGCCCTGATGGGTGGGGCTATGCTGATCGGCGGGCTCGCTTGGGGCCTGATCCATCCGATCAGCAAGGATCTCTGGACCGGCAGCTATGTCGCCCTGACCACGGGCCTGACCCTGATGGTTCTGGCTGGTTTGCATGCGCTTGAAGATGCACACCCAAACAAGGGAGGCCTGCCGCCGGTTGTCAGGGGGGTACTCAAGGCATTCGGGATCAATGCTCTGTTCGCCTATGTACTGCACTATCTGGCGTCGATTATCCTCTTGGCCAAGGCATGGGATTTTGTCTTCGTACCGCTCTCCGGCCTCATCACACCCGAGGGGGCCAGTTTCGTGATCGTCTTGGCCTTTATTGCGCTCAATGCAGGGATAATAGTGTTTCTCATGCGCAAGAATTGGATCATTAAGCTTTGATCGTTATGGTCCCAATGTAAATTCTGGTTATAAATCCTATAGTCGCAATCCAATATGTTAGATTCTATTTGTTTCTAAAGTTACCATCGATCTGTTTTTGCTCCCTGCGCAAACATGTAATCGATTTTCTATTCCTTAAGTTTTGCTACGAAAACCTCTTGTGTATCGACTCGGCCTGTCTTCATTGTTCAGGTCTTGACCTGCCGGAGGCCGCGCTTGTCCTTACGCCCCACCCGAAAAACCCGTCTGGATGGGTTTGATCTGAAAATCCTGTCGGCCCTGGCGGATCAGGGGCGACTGACCAAAACCGATCTGGCCGAACGGGCTGGCTTATCGGCGACGCCCTGTGTCGTGCGGATGGGGCGCTTGGAAAAGGACGGTTACATCCGCACCTATCACGCCGATATCGATCTGGAGCGGCTGGCGGGGTTGAAGCCATTCTGGATCCGGTTGCGCCACATGACGCGTGATCCCGTGACCGAGGGGCGTCTTCGAGAGCTGATTGCCGCCTGTCCGTTCGTGCTTGTGGCGGATACGCTCGACCTGTCCAAAGAAACGGGCACAGAGTGGAACCTCAATCTGGTCGCGACAGACCCTGATCATCTCGACGCCTTGCTGTCTCCGTTCCGCGAGGCTGGGTTTGTGCCCGATATCCGCGCCGTATCCCGCCGGCTTTTGCCGCCCTTACCCTTGCGCCTCGGGGCGATGCTGAAAGCCCTCTCCGGGGACTGATCCCGCACGGCAACCCCACGCTAGAGATTGCCAAGCCCCACAGACCGGCGTATAGCCGCCGGGCTGCAAATGTTTTGCAGCTGATCGCACCGGTGCCCTTAATCGGGCTTGAACGGGAATCCCGTGCCAGGCTTGGCCTGTAATCGGGGGCTGTCCCTGCAACTGTGAGCGGCGAGTTGGCGCAGCAAGCCCCCTGATCGGGGCAGCCACTGGATCCATCCGGGTCTGGGAAGGTGTTGCGCCCGCGACGACCCGCGAGCCAGGAGACCGGCCGGTGGGGGTCGCTCTAGCTTGGGTCCAGGGGATGGTCCGGGCGCGGTTTCCGTTGAGCGACGCATCGCGGCAGGTCCGCATCCGGTGCGTGTCCGGCGCTTGCGGCGTCCGTTGGCCCGTGCCGGACTGTGTCGTCATGGCCAGAGGTCAGGGCGGGGCAGGGGCCTGTCATCGTCGCCCCGACGCCGCAGGACCCAAGTCCATGTCTTTTATCCTGTCTCTCTTGGCCGCGAGTTCCGTGGCCGTTGCCACGTCCCCCACGCCTACAACGCCGGAAGTCCTGATCACCGCAACCCGCAAGCCTGCCGGGCTGAAGGCGGAACTTTATGGCGGCAGCGTCACCACCTTTAGCGATCCGATCCTCGAACGCCGCCAGAGCCGTATCTTGTCGGATGTGCTGCGGGATGTGCCGGGGATGGCGGTCAGCCGTCTCGGGGGGATCGGGGCTCAGACCCAGGTGCGCGTGCGCGGCACCGAGGCCAACCACGTCCAAGTCCGCATCGACGGCCTCGACGCCTCGGACCCCTTTACCGGCGAATATGACTTTGCCCGTACCCTCAGCCACGACGGCACCCGGCTGGAAATCCTGCGTGGGCCGCAAAGCGCGCTCTATGGGGCCGATGCCTTGGGCGGTGTGATCGCGATCCAGACCGCCACCGGGGCCGAGCGTCCGGGCGTCAGCGCCTTTGTCGAACACGGCAGCCTCGATACCACCGCCGGGGGCCTGCGCCTCGCCGGGGTGGCCGGGGCGCTGGATTACAGCCTGACCGGATCGGGCCTTGTCACCGACGGGACATCCAATGCCCGCAAGGGGATCCGCAATCTTTCGGCGGAACTGGGTGGCCTTAGCGGGCGGGTGATCTTTACCGCCAGCGATGCCCTGCGCCTTACCGCCCTCGTGCGCTATGACCGCACCCGCGCCGACAGCAATCCTCAGGACTGGAACTGGCTGTCCCCGACCTATGGTCAGGTGATCGACGGCACGGATGACTATGCCGACCAGATCCGCCACGGCCTCCTGCGGGCGGACCTTTCGCTGCTGGACGGGCGCTGGACCCAGAGCCTCAGCCTGCAAGGCACCGGCGCCGAACGCGTCAGCCGCACGGGCGGACGTGCCAATAGCCGCTATGCCGGGACCCGCAACACCCTGTCCTATGTCAGCGCCTATGACTTTACGGCGGGCGGGTTTGACCACAGCCTGACCTTTGCCGCCGATCACCGGCGCGAGACCTATCAGAACCGGCCCATCGGCGCGGTCGCCACGGCCCAGAACGCCCGCCGCCGCCTGAGCAACACCGGCTATGTGCTGAGCTATGACCTCGGCGGGGACCGCTTCAAGGCAGGTCTGGCCCTGCGTCATGACCAGAACAAGCGGTTCCGCAACGCCACCACCTGGCGGCTGACGACGAGCTATGCCCTGACCCCGCAAACGCGCCTGCGCGCCGCCGCCGGGACCGGTATCAAGGCCCCGAGCAATTTCGAACTGTTTGGCTTTAACCCCAACACCTTTGTCGGCAATCCGAACCTCAAGGCCGAGCGG
>DAITMY010000120.1:0-6997 GCA_036834925.1 Asticcacaulis sp. | reverse complement strand
CTGTAAGGCTAAGGGCTTTCCAAATAATGGGATACAGACCACGGCGCGGCAATTCATTATGTTTTGCCCCCTCGATACTCACGAAGGTCTTCTCGCTCCGGACCATCTGATAAAGTTTCTGCCCATGCCCAAAGGGAACCGTTTCATCAGCGGTGCCGTGCACAATCAGCACAGGGGGGCGGACATCGCCGATCCAGTCCCGGCTCCGAAATTGATCTTTCATAATGAGTGAGACCGGCAAAAGCGGATAGGTTTCGGCGGCCACATCCACGGCGGCGGTAAAGGGGGCCTCAAGCACCAGCATCCGTGCGTTCGGGGCGTGGGTGGCCAATTTGCTTGCGACCCCCGATCCGAGGGAATAGCCATGGATGACGATGGTCTCAGGCTTGTGCCGTGCGCTCAGCCAGGCCCAGGCGGCCTCGGCATCCTTATGCAGCCCGGCCTCAGTGGGTGAACCTTGCGAGCCGGAGAAACCCCGATAGCCGATGACTAAAAAGCCGGCGCCTTGGGCGTGGATCGCATCCCATCGCGGTTTGTGGCGCAACAGGCCGCCGCGCTTGCCATGAAAAAACAAGATCACCGGCTGGCCGGGTTGGGGTGGCATGTACCATCCCACCAGCTTGATGCCATCCGTGGTCGTTAGGGTCTGGACTGTAATCGGTCGATCAGCATAGACCGGCGGCGTTTCAAGCCCCGGTCCCGTTGTAAACAACAGCGGGCGTTGGGCCACATAAAACCCACCAACGACCAGCGCATAAAGCGCAATCAGGGCGACGAGTCCTCGTCCAAGCCACCGGATCATCAGTCCCTCCCTTGTGTATTGCGCTACAAATACGGCCCTTGAGAAACGTGATCAAGGCTATCGCGCTCTTGAGCTATCGATTAGTCTAAGTTTAATTGGATAATGTAATTTATGTAATAAATCATAGCGATCCGCCTCAATTAAGCCAGATAATCTTTATCAAGATGTATTATTAAGTTATGGAAAGTTGGCATAATTAAATTTCATGACCTCGTTTTAAGAAGAATTTGTACGGCTCCCGAATTATGCATCGCTTCGTCAGTTAATTCATGAATGGAGCCGAAAATGTCCCGCCTTCTTTTAACATCTTGTCTTCTGGCTGTAACGGCGATTGGCATGCCTGCCTTGGCCCAATCGAATGCCCGTCAAGCCAATGATCCCTCAGTTCGCGTTGTCGTCTCGGACCTTGATCTTTCGGACCCGGCGGATGCGCGTGAGTTTCATCGCCGCACAGCAAAGGCTGCGCGTTCGCTCTGTCGTCAAGTCAGTCAAGAGCCTTTGATCGCACAACAGATCTGCCAGCAAGAAGTTAAGGCCATCGTCCAGTCGGACCTTTCACCCAGCCAACAAGCAGACCTAGCAAGCCGGAAAAAGAAAGACAATCAGGACCTCGCCGATCGCGGCCGCGGCCAGCCTTCTTGAGCATGCCGAATGGGACGAGAGCGACCTAGGTAGGGACCCCTGCGGGGTTACAGCGCCTTGACGATCCCTTCGACCATCTTCTTGGCGTCGGCGAACAGCATCATGGTGTTGTCGCGGAAGAACAGTTCGTTCTCGACCCCGGCATAGCCTGCGGCCATACCACGCTTGATGAACAGCACCGTGCGGGCCTTTTCGACTTCAAGGATCGGCATGCCATAAATCGGGCTCTGCGGGTCCGTCTTGGCGGACGGATTGGTCACGTCATTGGCCCCGATGACAAAGGCCACATCGGCGGTGGCGAACTCGGAATTAATATCTTCGAGTTCAAACACTTCGTCATAGGGCACATTGGCTTCGGCCAAAAGCACGTTCATGTGGCCGGGCATCCGGCCCGCCACCGGGTGAATAGCATATTTGACTTCGACGCCCTCTTCCTTGAGCTTGTCGGCCATTTCGCGAAGGGCGTGCTGAGCTTGAGCAACGGCCATGCCATAGCCGGGCACGATAATGACCTTGGCGGCGTTTTTCATGATAAAGGCGGCATCGTCCGCAGACCCTTGTTTGACGGGGCGCGTCTCGACCTTGCCCCCGTTTGCGCCCGCAGAGGCATCCGCGCCAAAGCCGCCGAGGATCACGCTGATAAAGCTGCGGTTCATGCCTTTACACATGATGTAGCTGAGGATCGCCCCGGACGAGCCCACCAAAGCCCCGGTGATGATCAAGGCAATGTTCTCAAGCGTGAAGCCCAGCGCGGCTGCCGCCCAGCCGGAATAGCTGTTCAGCATCGACACCACCACCGGCATGTCCGCCCCGCCAATGGGGATGATCAGGGTCACGCCGAGGATTAGCGACAGGACAAACACGCCCCAGAACGCCCACTGGGCCTCACCATGGGTGCTGACCAGCACACCCAAAAGGGCAAAAATCGCCAGACCCAAGACGATGTTGAGCAGGTGACGGGCTGGCAATAGGATCGAGGCCCCCGACATGTTGCCGTTCAGCTTGGCAAAGGCGATCACAGAGCCGGTAAAGGTGATGGCGCCGATGGCAATCCCGAGTGAGAGCTCGATCAGCGACAGGGTTTTGATCCCCCCATTCAGATCGACAATGCCAAAGGCTTGGGGGCTGTAGAACGCGCCGATGGCGACCAGACAGGCGGCCATGCCGACAAGGCTGTGAAATGCGGCCACCAGCTGGGGCATGGCGGTCATCGAAACCCGTTGGGCAATCACAACCCCAACACCGCTGCCAACCACGACACCGGCAAAAATCAGGCCGATGGTAACGGGATCAAGCAAGGCTTGTCCGGTCAGGCTGAGCAGGGTGACGACCACCGCCAGCGCCATGCCGAGCATGCCATAGAGATTGCCCTGACGGCTGGTTTCCGGTGAGGACAGGCCCCGAAGCGCCATAATGAACAGCACTCCGGACACGAGATAGGCAAGAGCGGCAAGATCAGCGTTCATGGACGGGCTCCGGATCGGCGGGGCAGGGGGCCACAGGGTGGCAAAACTCAGACGCGGGAACAAAGAGACGCTTACTTCAGCCTGTTACTTCGGCCCTTATTTGGGCTTGTGGTCTTTTTTCTTGTACATGGTGAGCATACGGCGGGTGACCATAAAGCCCCCAAAGATGTTCACCGCCGCAAGCACGGTGGCCAGCGTGCCAGAGCCTTTGGAAACCCAGCCGTTGAACCCGGCGCTTGCCGCCGCTGCCGCGAGCAGGGCCCCGACGATGATGACGCTTGAAATCGCATTGGTCACGGCCATCAGCGGCGTATGCAGGGCGGGCGTCACGCTCCACACCACATAATAGCCGACAAAAATCGCCAGCACGAAAATGGCCAAGCGGTAGATGACGGGGTCGATCAGGTGTTCCATGAGGGCCTCTCCGGTCCGGGGGCAGGGAAGGGGTTATCCAGCCAAGGCCGGATGAACGATCCGGCCATCGCCGGTCACACGCGCGGCCTTAAGGATCTCATCCTCAAGGTCGGGGGCCACAGCCCCGTCCTTGATCAGCAGGCCACTAAAGGCGAACAGGTTCTTGGCGTAGAGCGACGAGGCGTCTGCGGCGATCCGGCTTAACAGGTTGCCAATCCCGACGATTTTCACGCCATCGATCTCGACCACCTCATCCACGCGGGCGCCTTCGACGTTGCCGCCCTGTTCGACGGCTAGATCAATCAGCACGGAGCCGGGCTTCATGCTGCGCACTTGGGTTTCGGATACCAGCACGGGGGCCGCCCGCCCGGGGATTAGGGCGGTGGTAATGACGATATCCTGTTTGGCGATATGCGAGGCGATCAAGGCCGCTTGCTTAGCCTTGTACTCCGCTGACATTTCCTTGGCGTAGCCGCCAGCCGTTTCGGCGTTGCGGAATTCGTCGTCTTCGACGGCCACAAACTTGGCCCCCAGGCTTTCAACCTGTTCCTTGGTGGCTGGACGCACATCGGTCGCGGTGACAACGGCGCCCAAGCGCCGGGCTGTGGCGATGGCCTGAAGTCCAGCGACCCCTGCGCCCATGACGAACACCCGAGCGGCCGCCACGGTCCCGGCGGCGGTCATCATCATCGGAAAGGCGCGGCCAAACACATGGGCCGCCTCGATGACCGCGCGATATCCGGCGAGGTTGGCTTGTGAGGACAGCACGTCCATCACTTGGGCGCGGGTAATCCGGGGCACAAACTCAAGGGCATAGGCTTCGATGCCGCGTTCGGCCAGCGCGGTCAGCGCGGCTTTGTTGCGGTGCGGATCAAGGATGGCTGCTAGCCGCGAGCCCGTGGGAAGGGCTGCGATCTCAGACGGCTCTGGGGCCCGCACTTTCAGCACCAGGCCTGCGCCCGCCAGTGTGTTCGCAGCGGTATCGCACACTGTTGCGCCCGCCTCGGTATAGGCGCTGTCGGTAAAGGCGGCGCGGGTTCCCGCCCCGGTCTCGATCTGGACCTTGAGGCCTTGTCCGACCCACTTGCGGACCGTTTCCGGCGTAGCCGCCACACGGGCTTCACCGGGCAGTCGTTCGCTAAGAATGGCAAGTGTGGCAGACATAAGACCCCCTCAGGTCAAGATACGCAGGATACAGGCACCGTACGACTCTAGACCCTACGCGGTATCGGTACGGGCACGTTGGCCGGTCCTTACCCGCGCTTAAAGGGTCTTAGTGAGACGCGTCGGACTTGTTCGGGCTTTTCAGCAGGAAGAATCCCGCCACTAGCATCACGGCCGTGGAGATGAAGGCGGGGATCAAGCCTGCACCCTTCACGGCAAAAGCCACCGTGATGAACAGGATGAAGGCTGCCGTGTAGAGCGAGCCCCATTTGGTCAGGGCCATAAACAGATTGTAGGTCGAGACATTCTGATGAATGTCCATTTCGCCGTGCTTGTAGTCGTCAGAGTGACCAGCCATGGCAAAGCCTCCAGATAGAAACGCGTTGTCGCGACTATAGCGAGGAACGCGACAGGCTCAAGCCATTCCCGAACGGAACCGCCTGCGGTTTATGTCGTTTCGCGGGATTTTCTTCCGTTTAAACCGGATCTTCACCCGTCCCGGGCTAAACCTGTTTCAAAATGAGCCCGAACCAAAACAGGGCGGGCAATGGATGATGGGTGTTCTTTATGACCAAAACCGTTCTGGTGGTCGATGATGATCCGACACAACGCCGTCTGATTCAGGGGGTTCTGGAGCGCGAAAGCTTTACTGTGGTCCAGGCCGAAACCGGCGATCAGGCGATTGCCCGCATGACCCAGGGCGGCGGGGCGGATGTGATCATCCTGGATCTGGTCATGCCGGGCCGTTCGGGCTTTGAAACCCTTCAGGAATTGCGCAGCCAGGGCGTTCGCACTCCGGTCGTGGTGCTGACGGCCTCGGGCGGGATCGATACGGTCGTGCGGGCGATGCAAGCCGGGGCCCAGGACTTTTTCGTCAAGCCAGCCAGCCCGGAGCGGATTCTCGTTTCGGTCCGCAACGCCCTGCAGATGGGCGATCTGTCGGCCGAGGTGGACCGGTTGAAAAAGCGGTCTTCCAACCGCACTTCGTTTGACGATCTGGTTGGCACTTCGGCGGCCATGCGGGGGGTGCGACGCCTAGGCGAGCGCGCCGCCAGCTCAGGCATTCCGGTGCTAATCCTCGGCGAAAGTGGTGTCGGTAAGGAGCTGATCGCCCGCGCGATCCAAGGTTCGTCCGAACGTGCAGGAAAGCCGTTTGTGGCCGTCAACTGTGGGGCCTTGCCGGAAAGCCTCGTCGAATCGATCCTGTTTGGTCACGAGAAAGGCAGCTTTACCGGGGCCAGCGACAAGCATCTGGGGAAATTCCAGGAAGCCAACGGCGGCACTTTGTTCCTCGACGAGATCGGCGAGCTGCCGCTCGACATGCAGGTCAAGCTGCTGCGGGCCCTTCAAGAAGGCGAGATTGACCCGGTTGGCGCCAAGCGCCCGGTTAAGGTGGATGTACGCATCATTTCGGCCACCAATCGTGATCTGGCCAATCAGGTCCGCGAAGGCCGGTTCCGGGAAGACCTCTATTACCGCCTGAACGTCTTTCCGATCGAGGCCCCATCCTTGCGGGAGCGCCGCGAAGATATCCCGGCGTTGATTGACCACTTTATCCGCCGCTTTAACATCGAAGAAGGCAAGCGTGTTGTCGGCCTGACCCCGGATGTCCAGACGATGCTCTGTGCATTTGACTGGCCGGGCAATGTCCGCCAGCTCGAAAACACGGTCTATCGCGCCATTGTTCTAGCGGATGCGCCTTACCTTCAGGCGCACGACTTCCCGGCGATTTCCGGGGTCAGCACCCCGCCGCCGTCGGCCATGCCTATGGCCTTGTCGGCCCAGGATCCTGCGGATGCAGCCCCTGTCGATGTCAGTGCGGTGCTCAACGACGCTGCGCGGCTTCAAGCCCTGGCCCAAAGTGCGGAAGCGACCAGCGCCGAACCCGCGGTTGGACCCGTGCGGATTCTGGACTCCGCCGGGCACTTGCGAAAACTCGAAGAGATCGAGCGCGACCTTATCCAGCATGCCATTGAGGTCTATGCTGGGCACATGTCCGAAGTCGCCCGGCGTCTGGGCATTGGTCGCTCTACCCTCTATCGCAAGGTGCGCGAAAACGGACTCGATGGGCTGATCAAGGAATTCGGCCAGGCTTAAGGTTTAAGGCTTGGGGGACTGGACTTGCTGTCCGTGGTCACCATCCCTAGGGTGAGCGCTGCCCTAGCATGGGCGGATTCTGTTCCCGAATAGGCTCTGGATGACCCCTGCGGCTGCGGTTCTGATCTCTATCGCCTGCGCCCTCGTGGCGTTCAGCTTGGCCGTTGCGCTCCGGCGCTTGGCGCGTCTGCTCAGCATCGGCGGGGTCCACACGCTCCTAACCATGCCGGGGGCGGAGCACAGGCTTCGACGTCAAAACCGTCTGCTTTATCCTAATCTTGAGCTGGGGCTGACCGTTGCCCTTTTGTGGTCCGTGATGACGGGTCTCTGGGTTTGGCTGTCGGTCCCTCAGGCTTTGGCCGGTACGGGTCTGCTGGTGTGGCTTGTGTTGTTGAGCCGCGTAGACATCGCC
>DAITMY010000119.1:0-7031 GCA_036834925.1 Asticcacaulis sp. | reverse complement strand
GTTTCATAGGCTTCGAGCAATGCCGCCGGGCTTTCGCCACAAATCCCCCCAGTCGGAAAATCCGGGCCGGGAATAAAGCGCATCAGGTCCGGTGTTGTGCTATCGGGCCGTTCAATCAACAGTTTACAGGCGTCGATCAACTCCGCCACATTGTGTGGCGGAATCGAGGTGGCCATGCCCACGGCGATCCCGGCGGATCCGTTGGCCAGAAGGTTCGGGAAGCCCGCCGGCAGCACCACTGGCTCTTCGTCTTCGCCGTCATAGGTGGGGCGAAAATCGACCGCATCCTCGTCGATCCCGTCAAGCAGGATCTGGGCCGCCTCGGTCAGGCGACACTCGGTGTATCGCATGGCTGCGGCGCTATCGCCGTCGATATTGCCGAAATTGCCCTGGCCGTCGATCAGCGGATAGCGCTGGGCAAAGTCTTGGGCCAAGCGCACCATGGCGTCATAGACCGACTGGTCCCCGTGCGGGTGATAGCGACCGATCACATCCCCGACCACGCGGGCGCACTTCTTGGCGGCGGTGGTCGGATCGAGCTTGAGCCCGCGCATGGAGAACAGGATCCGCCGGTGCACCGGCTTCATGCCGTCGCGCACATCCGGCAAGGCCCGGTGCATGATGGTGGACAAGGCATAGGCCAGATAGCGCCGAGACAGGGCTTCGCCCATCGGCTCTTCGATGATCCGGCCACCTTCGAAATCGGGAAGGACGGGTTTGTTCATAAGGTGTCTTTAGCGCGCCTGGGCCCGGGAATCAGCCCCTCAGTGGCAAAAGCCTAGACGAAAGCCTCACGCGGGGACAATTGGCTGTGGACAGGCCTGTTTTCTGGCCGGCTTCTGGCCCCGTTCTGGCCCGTTCAGAACATCGCATCGACGTCGGATTGCTCGACCGCCTTGGTGATCGGACGGCCATGGATATGCGAGTCCATTTCCATCACCAGCGCCTTCATTACCGACAGATCATAACGCAGGTCTTCGCACACCGCTGGATCTTCAAGGTTTGACGTCAGAATCTTGTGGATCGAGCGCTCAAAAGCTTCGAGGGCGCTTTCGCAACTGGCGTCAAACGCCTCGCGGATCGCCGGGTCGGCACTTTCATAGGCCTCAATCACCACATGACGCAGTTCAAAGCCCGAGCTCTCGAAGTGAGTCGGATAGTCACGACGATGCCACTCGGTCAGCTCTTCGGCCATGTCCGGCATATCAATGGCCATTTCAAACAGCATCACGGCTTCATTGAACAGATTCAGATAATCCGTGGCCAGACGGGTGACCGGATTAACGTTGGCTGCCAATAACTGATCGGTATTCACTCGCGCCAGACCTTCTGTAGGGCCATTCTCCAGCGCGACTGATCGAATCAAATCGCGCATTGCCGACTTTGTGCCCCCAAAGAACAGAGTTCAAGACACAGACCTTTACGGGGTGATGCGCTGAGACATAACCCCATACCAGCATACTAACACACACAGACATAACAGGAGGTTACAGATAGCCACGCGACGTAAGCAAGTCCGTCATCCACACCCGAGCCGGCGGCAAGGGCCGATTGAGGGCATGGAACACGTGTTTTTCAAGGAAAAAGCCGGTCAGGGCCAGACCATCCTT
This sequence comes from Asticcacaulis sp., assembly GCA_036834925.1. Lineage (GTDB taxonomy): Bacteria > Pseudomonadota > Alphaproteobacteria > Caulobacterales > Caulobacteraceae > Asticcacaulis. Next base: position 5,421 of record DAITMY010000119.1, on the reverse strand, counting down.
AAGGTCCCCATCCCGCACCCCGGCTTGGCTGGCGAGCAGAAAAGCGGGCAAAGGCAGGAGCTTATCCACATAGGGGGCGGCCGCCGCGAGGCTGACAGCCCGGCCTGTGCGGGGGCTGACGTAGGCCAGATCGTCGAAACTGCCGGTCGAGGCACAGCGGCTAAGATCGAGGCCAAAGCCAATGGCGTCCAGCAGTCCAAGCTCATAGCGGATATAGACATAGGGCCAGAGGGTTTCGTGCCAGAGCATGGCCATCAGGGTCGAAAGCCCCGCATAGGCCCCGGGGGCCGCTTCATGTTCCGGCAAGACGGCACTGGTAACAGACGCGGCGGCATTGAGCCCGGCCAAGGCCAAGGGGTCATCGAGCAGACCCGCAATACCGGGACCGGACGGCTCCAGCGTGGCACTGCCGAGGGACTGATCCAGACGGGCGCGCCAGCGGACCTGCACAGGTGTGCCCGGTTGCAAGGTCGGCTTCATCCGACGCGACGCACCGCCCGCCACCCAGGCGCTGAGGCGGCCATGGGTTTCCGTCAGGAGATCGACAATGGCCGCGCTTTCTCCGTGTGCGCGGGCCGCTAGGACATAGGCCTCGTCGGTCCAATCCACGATCAGACGTCGTAGTCGAGGCCGAATTGGGCATAGAGCGCCCGGTCATCGCTCCAACGCTCATTGACCTGAACGTGCAAGAACAGATGCACCGGACGATCCAGCAGGGTCATCAACTCCTCGCGGGCATGCTGGCCGATCCATTTGAGGGTCTGACCGCCCTTGCCGAGGATGATCGGGCGCTGGCTTTCGCGCTCGACATAGATCGATTGCTCGATCCGCACCGCGCCGTCGGGCAAGTCCTTGAAGCTGGTGGTCTCGACGGCGGCCGCATAGGGCAGCTCGTCATGGACGCGCAGGAACAGCTTTTCGCGGGTGATCTCCGCCGCCAGCACCCGCACCGGGGCGTCTGCGGCCTGATCCTCGGGATAGAGCCAGGGGCTGAGCGGCATCAGGGCTGCCAGACGCGCGCGCAGATCCTCGACGCCCTCGCCCTTGAGGGCCGAGATCATGAACACCTCGTCGAACACGTCGCGCTTATAAAGGTCATCCGCCAACGCCAACAGGCTGTCGCGGCGCAGGCCGTCGATCTTGTTGAGCGCGAGGATGGCGCGGGTTCCGCTGGCCTTGAGCCCCTCAATGATGGTGTCGACATCTTCGGCGGAGCGACGGTCCGCCGGGGACGGATCGGGCTTGGTCATCACTGCCCTTTGGGCGGCGGCATCGACTAGAACCACCACGGCATCGGCATCTTCGGCCCCGCCCCAGGCGGAACGGACCATGGCGCGGTCAAGGCGTCGGCGTGGTTTGAAAATCCCGGGCGTATCGACGAGCACAATCTGGGCCTCGCCCGCCATGGCCACACCCCGGACCGGAAAGCGGGTGGTCTGAACCTTTTGCGTGACGATCGACACCTTGGTGCCGACCAGCTGGTTGACCAGGGTGGATTTCCCGGCATTGGGCGCGCCGATAATGGCAGCAAATCCGGCACGGGTCGTCGGTTGGGGCTCGGTCAAATCAGGTTCTCACGTTTCAGAAGGGCCACAGCGGCCGACTTTTCAGCATCCTGGCGCGAGCGTCCGGTGCCGGACGCTGGGTTCAGCCCGTCCACGGTCACACTGACGGAAAACACCGGGGCGTGATCGGGGCCAGAGCGGGCCAGGATTTCATAGAGGGGCACAGGTTTGGCGCGGGCGGCCGCCCATTCCTGCAGGAAGGATTTCGGGTTCAGCAATCGTCCATCGCCGGTTTCGGCCAAGATCTTGGCCCAGATCGGGCCAAAGGTCGACTTGACCTGATCAAAGCTGTTGCTGTCGAGGTAAACCGCCGCAATCAGGGCTTCGATGGCATCGCCCAGAATGGTGTTGTTCTCGCGCCCGCCGCTTTTGGTCTCGCCGGCGGCCATGCGCAGGGCAGACCCAAGACCGATCTGGCGGGCGGCACTGGCGCAGGCCTCACGGTTGACCAGGGCATGAAAGCGTTGGGACAGCTCGCCTTCCTTGGCCTCAGGGAAGCGGCGCATCAGGGTCTCAGACACAAGCAGCCCCAGAACCCGGTCACCCAGGAACTCAAGGCATTCATTGTCGCGGATTTTCTTAGCGCCCTCCCCCACACTGGCGTGGGTCAGGGCGCGTTCCAGAAGGTCCCGGTCACGGAACCGGTATCCGAGGGTCTGTTCGAGGTCATCAACGGCCTTGGCGCGAGCGCTCATTGGCCGATCCGGGTGTCAGTCAAGGGGGTCTCTTCGACGGTTTTACTTGAGGGGCTTCATGAAGCGGTCAGAGCGGAATTTCGTAAACCAGCTGATCGGATTCCACAAGGCAGCGCCCTTGTCGTAAGAGAACGCGACAAAGCGCGCCCGGCCCACAAGGTTTTCCGCAGGCACAAACCCAACCCCGCCACGATCCGTGCCAAAGCGGCTGTCGAGGGAGTTGTCGCGGTTATCCCCCATGACGAAATAGTGCCCTTCGGGAACCGTAAAGGCCTCGGTATTGTCGGCTTCAGAGTTGGGGACACTGTCCTGGATGGCGTGGGTGCGACCACCCGGCAGGGTTTCGCTGTATTTGCGGCCTTCGATCGCGCTGAAGGCGTCGGTGATCATGATCTTTTCTTCGCCGTTCAACGGCACCAGCGTGTCATTGATGTAGAGCTGGTTATTCTTCATCTGAACGGTATCGCCCGGGAGGCCAATCACGCGCTTGATGTAGTCGGTGTTGTTGTCCGCCGGGGTCTTAAAGACCACGATATCGCCTTGGGCCGGAGCCTTGTTAAACAAGCGCCCCTTGAACAAAGGCGGGCTGAATTGGATCGAATGCTTGGAGTAGCCGTAGTCCCATTTGGTCACGATCAGGAAATCGCCCTCATAGAGGTTCGGCTCCATCGAGGCCGACGGGATCGTGAAAGGCTGGAACAGGACCGTGCGCAGCACCAGAGCAATCAAGAGCGCATAGACAATGGTCTTAACGATCTCGATCGTCTCAGAAAGGGCGTTGGCGGGTTTAGCGCCCAAGGTTTCTGATTGGCTCATATCAGTCTTGCTCACGGTTTTGTCCCCCCGGACCATCCACGTCATTGGGATTATCGCTAAAGCCCAAAGCCATATCTGGCAAGGCTTCTATTATTACAAAGGCTTGAGAATAGGGCCATTCGTCAGAGAGCGACAAATGCAAAACAGCCCGATGGCCCGACGGGGTGATGGCCTCCAGCCTTGCCCTGGCCCCGCTCGTCAAGGTCAAACTGGGACGGCCCAGCTCATCATTGACGACGCCGATATCCCGGTAGTGCATGTTGCGGATCCCAACCCCGAGCGCCTTTGAGCAGGCCTCCTTGGCCGCAAACCGCTTGGCCAGCACCGCCTCGGGGGTCGCACTCGCCTCGGCACGGGCCTGTTCCTCAAGGGTGAAGGTGCGGGCCATAAAGCGCGGCCCGAATTGGTCGAGCACGTGCTTGATGCGGCGGATGTCACACAGGTCCGAGCCTATTCCGAGGATCATACCTCGCCGGAACCTTGGACTTGAAGTTGGGCTTGGGCATAGGCCTCACGCATGCGGGCTCGCATCCCGGCAATGGCTACATCCAAACCGACGAAGATGGCCTCGCCGATCAGGAAATGGCCAATGTTGAGCTCGCGCAGACCCGGCAGGGCACAGAGCGGCGCGACGGTCTGATAGTCGATCCCATGACCGGCGTGGACTTCGATCCCGAGATCGTGCGCCAGCGCCGCCCCGTCCATCAGCCGCGCCAGAATGTCCTGAGCGGCCTCAGCATGCCCCTCGCGGACGGCATCGCAATAGGCGCCCGTGTGGATCTCGATCACCGGAGCCTTAAGGCGGGCCGCTTCGCGGATCTGGGCCGCATCGGCCTCGATGAACAACGAGCTGCGGATACCCCGGGCATTGAAGGTCTCGACGTTCGCCCCCACCGCATCGGCAAACCGCACGACGTCGAGCCCACCCTCGGTGGTGCGCTCTTCGCGCTTTTCCGGCACCAGACAGGCGGCATGGGGCTGGATCTCAAGGGCGATGGCGGTCATTTCGTCCGTCACAGCCATCTCAAAATTCAGCGGCACCCGATGCTGGCGACAGGCGTCGGCGATGGCACGGATATCCGCGTCGGTGATGTGGCGACGATCTTCGCGCAAGTGCGCCGTAATCCCATCGGCCCCGGCCTGTACCGCCAGGGCCAAGGCGCGCAACGGATCCGGATGCGCCCCGCCCCGCGCGTTGCGGACGGTGGCGACGTGGTCGATGTTGACGCCCAGGCGCAAGGCGGGATGGCTCATTTCGATAACCGGCGGCTGCCCGGATCCTCGACCGGTATGGCGGCCAGTTCCGTCGGCAATTGATCGGCAGGATAGGCCGGGACATCAAGCGACGCCAGCGCGATCAGCGGGATGCCCATGTCGGCTTCGAGCGCGGCCCCGGCCTTGCCGCCCGAGCGATCGACGATACAGGCGGCCGCGACCACTTCGCCCCCGGCGTCCTGGATGGCCTTGATACACTCACGAGAAGACAGGCCAGTGGTGACGATATCTTCGACCATGACGACCTTTTGACCCGGCTCCAAGTGGAAGCCCCGGCGGAATTTGAACACCCCGGCCTCGCGTTCGACGTAGATCGAGGGGACCCCCAAATGCCGCGAGGTCTCATAGCCCGGAATAATCCCCCCCACTGCGGGCGAGACGCAGACCGCGACCGATCCGACCTTGGCGACAATCTGCTCCGCCAGAGCCTTGCACAGACGCTCACAGCGTTCCGCATGCATGAACACAAGGTTCTTTTGCAGGAATACCGGGCTATGCAGGCCGCTCGACAGCACAAAATGGCCTTCGCGCAGGGCACCCACGGCGCGGAATTCGGCCAGAACGTCTTCAGAAGTCATCGCACTCTCTTGAATGAGGGTCTTGAAACGGGGACAGGCTTAGCCCCGGACCCGCTCGACGGTTTCCACCGGCGGACAGGCACGCAGGGCCGCACTGATATTGGTCAGGTGCTTGGCATCTACCACTTCGATGTCGAGTTCCACATCGAAAAAGTCGGACTGTCGCAGCGCCATTCGCAAATTGATGATATTGCCGCGCGCTTCGCCGACGATGGTACAAACTTGGCCCAGCACGCCGGGGGCATTGCGCACCGTGGCCTTGAGGCGGGCCGCGGAAACCGTTTCGCGCTCCGCCGCCGGGGTCCATTGCAGATCGTGCCACAGCTCTTCGCGGTCTTCGAACACAGCGAGCTTTTCACAGTCGATGGTGTGGACGTGCATGCCCCGGTCCTGCTCGAGGATGCCAACGATGCGGTCCCCCGGCACCGGCGAACAACAGGCGGAAAAGTGCACAGAAATCCCGGGCGTCAGCCCCCCGCCCCGCACAAACAG
>DAITMY010000118.1:0-7151 GCA_036834925.1 Asticcacaulis sp. | reverse complement strand
CCAAGAAATACACCAACCGCGGCCTGCAATTCCTGGATCTGATCCAGGAGGGCAATATCGGCCTGATGAAGGCGGTCGATAAGTTCGAATACCGCCGGGGTTACAAGTTCTCGACCTATGCCACCTGGTGGATCCGTCAGGCGATCACCCGCTCGATTGCCGACCAGGCCCGCACCATCCGCATCCCGGTGCACATGATCGAGACGATCAACAAGATCGTCCGTACCAGCCGCCAGATGCTGCACGAAATCGGTCGCGAGCCGACCCCGGAAGAGCTGGCGGAAAAACTGGCCATGCCGCTGGAAAAGGTGCGCAAGGTCCTGAAAATCGCCAAGGAGCCGATCTCGCTCGAAACCCCGATCGGGGACGAAGAGGACAGCCATCTCGGCGACTTCATCGAGGACAAGAACGCTATCCTGCCCATCGATGCGGCCATCCAGAGCAATCTTCGTGAAACAACGACGCGGGTTCTGGCGTCCTTGACGCCGCGCGAAGAACGCGTGCTGCGCATGCGCTTCGGCATCGGCATGAACACCGACCACACCCTCGAAGAAGTGGGCCAACAGTTCAGCGTGACCCGCGAACGGATCCGCCAGATCGAGGCCAAGGCCCTGCGCAAGCTGAAACACCCGAGCCGCTCGCGCAAACTGCGCAGCTTCCTCGACAGCTAAGAGGTTGCGGCCTTTGTGAGCGACATAAGCCCGGCAGGCGCAATCCTGCCGGGTTTTTTCGTGGGCGGTTGACCCCCGCTCACGACCGGCGCAAAGCCAAACTATCATTGAATGATAGTTTGGGAGCCGCCCATGCCCAGCAGCTACACCCTCGGTCGGCATTTTGAAGCCTTTGTGAAGCGGCAGCTCGAAAGCGGGCGCTACAACAACGCCAGCGAAGTGATCCGCGATGCTCTGCGGCTGATGGAAGATCGCGAGCGGATGGTGGCGCTTGCAGCGATGCATCCATCGGGGCTGGACGAGACAGGAGGGGGACAGCCCTACAGACCGGAACCGAGGCGGAACGTGTCTCAAGGCGGCGCAAGCGAAAGCCGCTTCCAGGATCTGCACGGCATGCTGAGCGAGGCCACCAATGGCCGAAAACTCAGCGTGGACGACATGAATGCGGCCATTGCCGAAGCGGGCGCCAAGGCAGGGCAGCCATGAAGCTGACCGCAGATACGAATCTGCTGGTCCGGGCCTTGGTTGCGGATGATCCTGATCAGTCGCGTTTGGCCATAGAGTGTTTAGAAAAGGCGGATTTGGTCGCTATCCCATTGCAAACCTTGTGCGAAATGGTCTGGGTTTTGGAGCGGGCTTACGGTGTGCCGCGGGTGACCCTTGCGAAAGCTATCCGCACCCTCGTACAGACCCATAACGTCGTGACCAACGCGCTCGCCGTTGAGTGCGGGCTCAAGGTCTATGAAGGCGGCGGTGATTTTGCGGATGGCGTGATTGCCCATGAAGGTCAGGCCCTTGGGGGCGAAGTGTTTGTCTCGTTCGACCAAAAGGCCGTGAAGTGTCTCAAGCGGCTGAATGTGGCTGCGGAACTGTTGGTTTGAATCCGCCCGCCCCAACCCAGGCCACCCTTGACTCCCGCCGTCTGTCCGATCATAAAGCGCGCTTTCCGCAACGGCTCTGGCCGGGGCGGTTGAAACTATGACGGAATGATCTGAAACCGCCGTTGTAATCGTGGTCCCACACGTGGGGTCACCGGTTCGGATCGCGACAGGAAGTCTCTATGTCTAAGCGCCATTCGGCCAAATATAAAATCGACCGGACTATTGGTGAAAACCTTTGGGGTCGTCCGAAGTCTCCGGTGAACAAGCGTTCTTACGGCCCGGGCCAACACGGTCAGCGCCGCAAGTCGAAAGTCTCGGACTTTGGTGTTCAGCTGCGCGCCAAGCAAAAGCTGAAGGGTTACTACGGTAACATCACCGAGAAGCAGTTCCGCCGCACCTACGACGAAGCGTCGCGCCGGAAGGGTAACACCTCGGAAAACCTGATCGCTCTGCTGGAAAGCCGTCTGGACGCTCTGGTCTATCGCGCCAAGTTCGTCCCGACCGTGTTTGCGGCTCGCCAATTCGTCAACCACGGCCACGTGCTGGTGAACGGCAAGCGCGTCAACATCGCCTCGTACCGCGTCCGCGTCGGTGACGTGGTCACCGTGCGTGAGCGTTCGCGCAGCATGGCTCTGGTCCTCGAAGCCCTGCAATCGCCTGAGCGCGATGTGCCGGACTACCTCGAGCTGGATCCGAAGGGTATGTCGGTGAAGGTTCTGCGTCTGCCGGAACTGGCCGAAGTGCCGTATCCGGTGAAGATGGAACCGAACCTGGTTATCGAATTCTATTCGTAATCGGAATGCTTTGGTCGCTTTTGCGGCCGACTTTACAAAGACCCCCTGCAGCCCGGCTGCAGGGGGTTTTTTGTTGGCCCAACAGGATCGTTCTGGAGTTGGAGCTTGATATTTGAGCCATTTGAGACTATTTTAAGTATCAAATGGGAGTGTGTCATGGCGAAGCTGAAAACGGAATCCCCAAGCAGGGCTGGGCAGACGGTTGATGTCGTTTTTGAGAAACAATGGCTTGGCGCGACCACTGAGCCTGACCAAGCTGCGGCTGTGGAGTGGTCCACTGAGACCGGGTCTGAGCGTACAGACGAGACGCACGGCTCTTTGATTTATATCCACCGGATGGGGCTTGAGGCCTTTTTGCAAAGTCTGCGCGACGCCCCGCCTTTGCAGGTTCTGGCCACCGAACGCGCGGGGATAAGCGCCGCGTTTGTGGCGGATCTCGCCCGACGCATGGACATACCCTACATCCGTCTGGCAGCGGCGATTGGTATCCCCAAGGCAACGGCGGCCCGTAAGGCGTCGGGTCACGGCCTGATTAACGGTGCGGCGGTCATGGGCCTTGTCCAGTTGGTTCTGCTTGCACAGGATCTTGTGGCCGACAGCCTCAACTCGACTCAAGAGGGCTTTGATACTCTGGCCTGGTTTGGACAATGGCTGGAGCGTCCACAGCCTGCGTTAGGCGGGCGGCAGCCTCTGGCCTTTCTTGACACGCCGACGGGGATCACACTCGTGGCCCGTGTTCTGGGCGCGATCCGTAGCGGGGCCTATCAATGAGGCTTTGGCGGATCGCCACAGAGACCCGCCGTTTTAGTGCGGTGGATCTGAGTGGTGCCGGTGCGGCTCTGCATCCGGGGCGCTGGAATGACGATGGGGAGCCTGTTGTCTATTGCGCTCCGACGATTGCTATCGCCGTGCTTGAGACCGCTGCCCACATCGATGCCTCGGGGCTCCCCTTGAACCGTTTTCTTGTGGCGATTGATGTCCCGAAAGCGGTTTGGCAACAGCATGAGGTGGTGTTGCCCAGGGATCTGTCGCCTCTGTGGGCCGCGATCCCGGCCGGCCGAGCGAGTGTTGCCTTCGGGTCGGCATTCCTGCGTTCCTTGCGGGCCCCCATCCTGCTGGTGCCGTCTGTTGTGGTGCCAGAGGAGGCGGTGGCCCTGATTAATCCCGTTCACCCTCTGTGCGCCAGCTTGCAGGCTGAAGTGATCCGTCCTTTTGAGTTCAACCGCCTATTCCGTCCCTAGGTCGGATCGCGGCCCGTGGCCACACCTTACAAAAAAGACATTCATGGCCGGTTCAGCCACCGTGCCTTAATCCGGTCACAGAGGCCGCGCACGACGGCGACAACAAGACATAATGGGAGCATCGACATGGGGATTGCCAAAACGCTGACGGTGGCCGCGACGCTGTGTGGCTTGGGGGCTATGCTGTCCGGCTGCATCGTGATTGCCTCGGACAAGGGCACGACCCGGCGGGTGACCGTCCAGACCGATCAGGCCAGCGTGGCGACCGACAATCGCGGTGAGCCCGTTTACGGCGTCTGGTTCGACGAAAAGGGCCTGAATGCCCGGGTCAGCTCCAATGGCTGTACCGACAAGGACTCGTTCCGGCTTGAGGTCAATTATGGGGCCACCAACACCCTGACCCTGGTGCGGACGCGCCCGGATATGTGCCGCGCCTTGATCCGCGAAGGCCGGGTGCTGACTTGGTCGCTCAAGGAGGTCGGGATTGGGGCCGGTGTAAATGTACGCCTGACCAATCCGGTCACCAGCTGGTAACACAAAAGCCCCCGGCGACGGGGGCTTTTCCATTCAGGCAGGGTGAGGCTCAGGCCTCGATCACGCCCTTTTCAGTCAGATAGGGCTTTAGCTCGCCCGACTGGAACATCTCTCGCACGATGTCTGCACCGCCGACGAACTCACCCTTGACGTAAAGCTGGGGAATGGTCGGCCAGTCGCTGTAGACCTTGATGCCTTCGCGCAGATCATTGTCCTGAAGGACATTGACGCCGACGTAGGTCACGCCCAGATGGTCGAGCACCTGGACAACGAGGCCAGAAAAGCCACACATCGGCTGGTCCGGTGTGCCCTTCATGAACAGGACGACCGGGTTTTGCGTGACCGTGTCCTGGATGAAGGCGTGAATGGGTTCAGCGGTATCGCTCACATGCAGCTCCTGCAACAGTTTGGTGTCAGCTAAGGATGCCCAGAGGGCAGGTCAAGGGCCATGGTGCCCCAGGCGTTCAAGAAGCGGCTCAGGAACCCGTTTTGATACCGGAAAAGCGGGCCATTTCGAGCTGGGCCGCGAGGCCGCTTGGTATCTGACGGTCCGGCACACTGGCCAAGGCGGCTAGTCGTTTACGGTCGCAGGTGGTGACAAGAACGCTGGCGACACGCGGTTCATTGAGGCTTATGGCCAGACAAAGCTGATCTGCGGTCCAGCCGGGCGTGTCATGCAAAAAGGCATAGGTTCCAGCCCCGGCCAACGGGCGGTTTGCGGGTGGCTTACGGAACAGACCGCGGCGGGCTTCGGGCGGGACCACATTTTTGCGCTCGCGATAGGCTTCGGGCAAGTGATCGAACGCGAGGATCGTCATGTCAGAAACCGTGGCCCGGGCAATGCGATTGCGATCATCCCAACCGCTATCGAGATTGTAGGGCATGCAGGCGACATCAAACCGGCCGCTGTTTAACCACTGGTCACGGGCCTCACCCGCAGCACAGAAGCCAATGGCCCTGAGGTGTCCGGCACTTTTGAGACTGCGTAACCATTGAAGCGTCGCGGTGTCAGGCAGGCCTGCGCCTTGCCCAGCATTCAACATCACGACATCGACCCAGCGCAGGCCACTGTGCTGGAGGTAAAGCTCCAGCGGCTGGCGGATATCTTCCGGGTGAAATCCGTGGGGCGAAGGTCTTAGCCCTAGACTGACAAAAAAGATCGGACGGTCGAGGGTGTTGAGCGCCGCGCCAAAGCGGGATAGGGCGGCGGCATCAAGGTTTTCCAGATGAAAGCCATTGATACCGTGCTCTAGAGCGCAAAACACGAGGTCGCGCTGGTCCCGTGCAGACAAGGTCGTATAGGTCTCATCCAGCCGCAGCGACACTGCGGACAGGGAAAAACCTGACCTGCCATAGGGACGGTAAAGCATGGATCAGGGGACCCGGGTTTCCACAGCCAAGGCATGAAGCGTGGTCCCGAGATGTTCCCCCAAAGCCTTATTCACCAGCTGGTGCTGTCGCACCCGGGGCAGGCCTGCGAACCCCGCATCGGTGACAATGGCCTTATAGTGATCGCCGTCCCCGGCAAGATCCTGGATCTCGATGACCGCGTCCGGAAAGGCGGCGCGCAGATAGCCTTCTAACTCGGTCTGGGTCATGGGCATGGGGACACTCCGGATAAGTTACCCCATAGGTCTAAGAGAAAAATCTTAAGATTACGCTGACGGCGCGCGCCAGGCGTGTTGAGGCGCCTGACACACTGAATAAATGAACTGTGTTATGCTGGAATTTATTCCGCGACCGCAAACCAGTCCGGTAGCCAGCTTTCATGGGCCCCGCGTAGCAGGGTGAGGCTGTGGCTGAACGCCCCGTCGAGCGAGAGGTTTTCGCCGCCGGCCTCACCGACCTTAGAGGCCGGGACGTCCGCAGCCGCCGCACGGGCCAGAAGCGCATCGGCCTCTGCCGCCGGAACCGCCACCAGATAGCGGGCCTGATCCTCGGCAAAGCCAAAAACATGCGTCGGCAGGCTGGTGGGGTTAGCCAGGTGGATACCGGTCCCCGAGGCCAGGGCCATGTCCGCCGCCGCGCCAATCAAGCCGCCATCGGACAGATCGTGGACGACCCGCAGGCCCTGTTCGCGGATTTCGGCGCGGACAAAGTCGCCATTGCGCTTTTCAACCAGCAGGTCGACCGGCGGCGGAGCTCCGGCTTCCTGGCCCAGCACTTCGCGCAGATAGAGGGACGAGCCCAGTTCACCACGCGTCTCGCCGATCAGGATCAGGGCATCCCCGGCCTTCAGGCCGCTGAACCCAGCCCGCAGGCTGTAGTCGCTGAGCAGGCCAACCGCGCCAACCGTCGGGGTCGGCGGGATCGCGACGCCATTGGTCTCGTTATAGAGCGACACATTGCCCGACACGACCGGGAAGTCGAGAGCACGGCAAGCCTCGGCCATGCCGTCGATGGCGCGCACGATCTGGCCCATGATCTCGGGCCGCTCGGGGTTGCCAAAGTTGAGGTTGTCGGTGATGGCGATCGGCTCTGCGCCCACGGCAGTCAGGTTGCGCCAGGCTTCGGCCACGGCCTGCTTGCCGCCTTCATAGGGGTTGGCCTTGACATAGCGCGGGGTGCAGTCCGAGGTCACCGCCAGCGCCTTGCGGGTCCCATGCACGCGCACGATCCCGGCATCGGCCCCGGTCGCCGAGTCGGCGAGGGTGTCAGCCATGACGTGGCGGTCATACTGTTCCCAGATCCAGCGCTTGGAGGCCATGTCCGGACACCCGATCAGCATCAGCACCGCCGCGCCGAAATCAGATGGTGCAGCCACCGAAGCCGCGTCGAGCACGGGCTCTTGCGCGGGCTCCACCCACGGGCGGTCGTAGAGCGGCGCATCATCGGCCAGCGGGGCCAGCGGCAGGTCACAGACGACCTCGCCCTTGTGATGCAACACAATGCGGCCCGTGTCCGTGGTCTTGCCGATCACGGCGGCGTCGAGGCCCCATTTTTCAAAGATGCGGTAGCCGTCGTCTTCACGGCCCGGCTTGAGGATCGCCAGCATCCGCTCCTGGCTTTCCGACAGCATCATCTCATAGG
>DAITMY010000117.1:0-7165 GCA_036834925.1 Asticcacaulis sp. | reverse complement strand
CTCCCTGCTCGGCGCTGCTGGCGACGACACCATCAGCGGTGGCGACGGCAACGACACCATCAATGGCGGCGCGGGCGCTGACGCCCTGACCGGCGGCGCTGGCGCCGACACCTTCCAGTTCGGCGCTGGTGCCGCTTCGCTGACGGGTGCGTTCGCTGGTGACACCGTGTCGGACTTCGCCAGCGGCGATGTCCTGGATGTCGCTCCGCTTACCGGTGCCACGATCGCTGCGGTCAACTACGCTGAACAGACCGCCGCGACCTACGCTGATGCTCTGGCGTCGGCCAACACGGCTTTGGCTAACGCCAACGTCAGCATCGTGGCGGTTCAGGTCGGTGCCAACGTCTACGTGTTCGTCGATGACTTCGCGGGCACGACGTCTTCGGACGCCGATACGGCGATCCTGCTGACCGGCGTCACGCTGGCTGACATCGACTACACGAACTTCGGCTAAGCTTCGAAGTTCAAAAGATTGGGGGCCGTCCTTCGGGGCGGCCCCTTTTTTTTTGGCCTTTTGCTCGCCAAGGTCGGGGGCGGTCGCCTACAGAGAGTCTTTGCCTCGATCCAAAAGCTTATCGCTGTCGATCCGCCGTCGGATCTTTGTCTTGAAGGGAAGGGTTCCGCGGGGAGCCCTGGATGAATGTCGAACGTCGCGCTCTATCTGAACCCCGAGGCCTTCGACACAACACAGCCCGCCCTAATGGGCCGCCAATCGGCGGGGGAGGGGTTTCTTCGGGGCTATATCAAGTACGCCAAGGCCCAGGAGTTCGCCTTCTGGAACGTGGCCAATCAGGCCGAGCCGGCGCTGAACGCCTTCGTCGCCCGGATCGTCGACACCCAAAAGCCTGTGCGATGGGTAGGCCGCAGTGATCGAGCGAGCTTGGCGCGCTCGGGCATGGCGCACCTGCCTTCGCCCAGCCTTGCCCGCGAGGCATGGCTTCGTCGCACGGCCAGGCTCGAGCATGCGTATGGCGTCACCGCCATCACGCACACGACCGCCTCGACCAATATCATGGACATGCTGGCCGACCTGGTCACCGCGCCCATTCATCCCTGGGATGCACTGATCTGCACATCGACCGCCGTGCGAGCCAGCGTCCAGCTGCAGCTGGACGCCGTTCGCGCCGACCTCGAGGAGCGTCTGGGGGCGACGCGAGTTCCCAGCCCGAACCTGGTCACGATCCCTCTCGGGGTTAACGTCGATGACTTCGCGACCTCGGCCGAGAGCCGCGAGCGCTGGCGACGCGAGCTGGATCTGCCGGAAGACGCCGTGGTTGTCTTGTATGTTGGCCGTTTCAACCCGCACGCCAAGATGAATCCGGTTCCCATGGCCATGGCCTTGGAGCACGCGGCGCGAAAGACGGGCAAGAAGATCGCCTGGGTCCAGGCTGGATGGTCAGGCAGCGAGGCTCAAGACAAGATCTATCACGATGAAGCCCGCCGCTACTGTCCCAGCGTGCTCTACAGTGTGGTGGACGGGCGCAAACCCGAGACCCGGTTTTCAATATGGTCGGTGGGCGACATTTTCCTGTCGCTGTCGGACAACATCCAGGAAACCTTTGGCCTGACCCCGGTCGAGGCGATGGCCGCCGGCATCCCCGCCGTGGTCTCGGACTGGGACGGTTACAAGGACACCGTCCGCCATGGCGTGGATGGTTTTCGAATCGCCACCTACGCGCCCCGGGCGGGGGCGGGCGGAGACTTGGCTTATCGCCATTCCAATGGTTGGCTCACCTATGACAACTATGTCGGCACTGCGGCCCAGCTGACGGCGGTCGATGTCGGCGACGCCGGTCGAGCTCTCGCCGAGCTAGTGGAGAACCCTGATCTACGCCGGCGCATGGGCCAAGCGGCTCAGGCCCGAGCTCGGGAGGTCTTCGACTGGCGCGTGATTATCGGTCAGTACGAATCCCTTTGGGATGAGCTGAATAATCGCCGCCTGGGCGCGCCGCGCCCGGTCGGGCCGCGTCGGGATATCGTTCTCAATCCTCGTCGTCCCGACCCATTCCTGCTTTTCGGCGGTTATCCCACGGAGTGGCTAACGGGATCGACAATGATCACGCTCGGGCCTGACCAGTCTTGGGCGTCCGTCGAAGCGCTGCTGGGGTCGAAGCTGGCGGCCTATGGCCTGTCTTCCCTGCCGACCCGCGCGGAACTCAAAATCGTCGTCGATCGTCTCTCCGAAGCCCGTCAGATCACGGCGGAGGACCTGGTGGCGTCGATTCCGGCCGGACGCCGACCGTTTGTCGAGCGGGGGCTTCTGTGGCTGGCCAAGTATGACGTGATCACGGTCTTGCCGCGCTCGACCCATATTCCTGTTTCACCTCACGGGTGAAACAGGTCCGCGAAACGACGCGCGCGCCGAATCTCGGGCAAAATATTCGAAGATATCGAAGCTCCAGACTTTCCGCTCAAGGGCGAGCGGCCGGACTGTGAAAAATATATGCGCGCTTCACAGCCCGGCCGGAGTGACACAGCCCGCTGGAGAACAAGGCTGACGCCAGATAATGGCATAACCACAAGCAAGACAAAAGGCCTATCGGCCGAGTTCCCGAGCTTTGAGTCGATTACCGCTCATAGGGCTATATCGAATGATCGCTCCAGGACGACGCGCCCGTCCCGTTGGACCGCGTAACGGGCCACATAGCGGCCCTTAGCCCAACCTGTCGGCGGGCGTGGCTTGCCCACATAGATCATTCTTTGCGCCTGATCTCGGGGGAGGGGATCGGCCGTGGTCGAGACCAGGACCTGACCGGTGGGGTCCATGATTTTCAGTGCTTGCACATCCTGGGCCCTTAAGCCCAGGACCCGGACATAGGCCACCAAGGCGCCGCCCTGGGAGGAGGAGGGGGCGATACTTCCGGCCTCGAGCTGGGACATGTTCACCGCACCCGTCGTGAAGCCCACATTCAGGACCGCCCGGTCCTTATAGGCGAGTGCGGCGGCCGTCTCCGGACGCCATAGGCTCGCGCCCGCGCCACATTTTCCGGCCTGGCCGGTGGAGGGCGCGAAGGGATCCACCACGACGCCGTCCTTTCGGACGGTCAGGTGAAGGTGAGGAAATTCCGTATTGCCCGAAAGGCCAACGCGACCCAGCGGCGTTCCGACCTTGACTAGGTCTCCGGGCCTTACCAGCAAGCTGCCACGCGCCATGTGGCAGTACTGCGTGCTCAGGCCTCCGGCGTGCTCGATCACCAGGCCGTTGCCGCACTCCTGGTTCGGAATCTTGGGCGCGGCGGGATCCTTGATTGAGATGTCCGCAACGCCGTCGCGAACCCTCAGGACCTTGCCCTCGGCCGCCGCCAGCACGGAGACGCCAGCTCGCTGCGCGGCCATGTCTGGCAAGCGGAAATCGACGCCCTGATGGCCGTCATAGGTCCGAGGGCCGCAGCGATAGTCCTGAGCCCCAGGACCACTGTCCCGATCCACGTAGCTCTGGATTTCGCAAGTCTTTCCGGGAACGCAGGCTATCGGCAGGGCCAAGAGCGGCGCAACGGGCGGAGCCTGCGCGGATGAGGGCGCGACGAAGATCAACGCGGTTGTAAGCGCGGCGCTGGAAATCTTGAACATCATCTGGCTCCAGCATGACGCCAAAAGCGGCATGTCCAAGGCGCGAGACAAGCGCCGGTTACCGAGAGGCCAACATTTCGTCGATCAGGTCGATCCACGCCGGAACACCGACGGCCTTGTGGTCGAACATCTTCAGGGCGGTCTCTCGGGCCCTTGGGCGCAAGGCCGCGAACGCCTCGGGCTCACGGCAAGCCTTCGCCATGGCGTTGCTCAGGGCGTCGACGTCAAAGAAATCGTTGAGCACGCCGTTCTCGCCGTGGGTGATCGCATCTCGCACGGGCGCGGTGTCGCTTCCCAGGATCAAGCACTCGCAGGCCATCGCCTCGACCAACGACCAGGAGAGAACAAAGGGGTAGGTGTAGTAGACATGCGCCCACGATATGGACATCGCCGCGATCATGTCATCATGCGTGACTCGGCCCGTGAAGTGCACGCGCCCCATGTCCAAGCGGTCGCCCACCTCTTCCAGCATGACGCCCTTCCAGGTCTTGCCGCCGGGGAGCGGCGCGCCGTAGCCCTTGCCGTCGTCGCGACCAATCAGCAGCACTTCCGCCTCGGGACAACGATCCAGGAAGGCGGGAAGGGCGCGCATGAAGACATGGAAGCCCCGCAACCGCTCGAAATTCCGGTTGATGAAAGTGATCACCGGCTTTGAGCCGTCCAGAACCCGGCCGTTCGGCAACTTGAAGGTCGCGTCGGATTTGCGCGAAGCGTTCGAGATGTCGACGCCTTCATGGAAGACGCGAATGCGGTGTCGCAGGCCCTTCGGCAGGGTGCTGGCCTGGAAGGCCGTCGGGCAGACGATCACGTCGGCCTCGCTATAGGACAGCGCCATGCCCAGGTTCTTGGCGTGCACACGCATGTCCGACGTCGGATCGTTCTTCTCGAACTCCTTGTCGAAGCCTACATCCGCGCCGCTCGACTTGTAGAAGAACTCGCCAAAGGCGATCTGGGGGACGCCGGGAAACACCTCGCTGATGTGGATCGTCTCGCCCCAGCCGGGGTGGCCGATGATCAGGTCCGGGACAAACCCCTTGGCTTTCAGCTCCCAGGCCTTTCGCGCGGCGGCGTCCGCGCGCAACAGGTCTGCTTCGGCGCGGGTGGCGGGATCGAAGATGCCAGTTGTCGTGCCCCGCGGTAGCCGCCACTGAACCAAGGTCACGCCCTGCCGGGGCTTCGCCGACGCGCTGCCAATAGCGACCACCTTATCTCCCCGCGCGACCAAGGCGTCCGCGATGTGGGGGAACTGACCAGGGAAGTTCTGATGGATAAAAAGAATCTTCTTGGACACAGGAACCCGCCTTGACGCCGCCGGGCCTAGCCCGTCTCCCCCTTTCTCTTTCCGACCTAGGTGCGTCAACCTCCTGGTTCACAATCGCCCTGGCGTCGCGTGGGACCGGCGCTAGGATCGCGACGCCGAACTGGAGCGCGACTTGAACGCCCTTTCCTCCGCCACCCTGCCCGCCACCCTGGAAAGGGAGGGTGAGGAGCACGTGATCACCATAGCGGCCGACGCGACGATCGCGGCTCGGGTGATCGTGCGAGGGCGAGGCAATCAACTGCGGATTGGCGCCGGCACCGTCATCGCGCCTTTTGCCCCGGCTGGGTTCGCCGCGACCGTGCCCGATCCCGCGCCGCCGACGGTCCACACGCTGATCATCGACGGCGAGGACAATACCGTCATCCTGGGCGCTGGGACGCGTCTAGGCGTCAATATGACGGTGCGGGGGAAGGGCAATCGGGTTGAGATCGGGGAAGCCTGTCACCTGCACGGCTTCGTCAACCTGCTTTGCTCGGGCGGGCGCCTGGTGATTGGCGACCACACCACCATGGTCCAGGGCTCGATCCAGCTGCACGAGCCCGGGGAAATCGTCATCGGCCGCGACTGCATGATCTCATCCCAGGTCTATGTGTCGCTCAGCGATATTCATCCGATCTTCGACCTGGCCACGGGCCAGCGGATAAACCCCGCGGCTTCCGTCTACTTGGGGGACCATGTGTGGGCGGGTCTCAGGTGCATGATCATGAAGGGCGCCCAGGTCGGGAGCGGCGGCATAATCGCCGCGGGTTCGATCGTCTCCGGGGAAACGCCAACCCATGCGGTCGTCGCCGGCGCGCCGGCGCGGGTCTTGCGCGAAGGCGTCGCCTGGCGCCGGGACTTCTGCGAAAAGATCGAGCCCGCCGAAGCGCCCGCTCCCGCCCAGGGCTGGCGCGCCGCGCTCGCCCGGTTAGGCAAGCGATTTGGAGTTGGAACGCTTAAGTGAAACTGGTGATCAACGAAGCCGCGCGCGAGCTGCTTCAGCAAAATCGTATCATGGGTTCTGGCTCGAATCCTTGGGCGCTAGGCTCGGAATATTTCCTCGGGGAAGGCACGATTCTTGAGCCTTACAGCCACGTCCTGGCGGGAAACATCTTTCCGCGGGAGATTGGAGCGTTCTCTTACAGCTTCTCGCGCGGCGATGTTCACTTGCGGATAGGGCGGTACTGCTCCATCGCCTTGAATGTCGTCCTGATGGGGTCCAGCCATCCCGATAGCTGGGTTAGCTCACATCCTTTTTCGCACAATCCCGGCCCTATCGCTGGAGTTCGAACCTACCTGGGGGACGTCAATGCCGAACGCTTCATCTTGGAGCCCTTCGAGCGCGGCGACCACTTTGTCCATATCGGCCATGATGTCTGGATTGGCGATCAGGCGATGATCAAGCGGGGGGTTCGGATCGGTCACGGCGCCATCATCGGAGCCCGCGCCGTGGTGACCAAGGATGTACCGCCCTACGCGATCATGGGCGGCGTTCCCGCTAAGGTCATACGCTATCGCTTCACAGAGGACGTGATCGAGCGACTGCTGGCCAGTCAGTGGTGGCGCTATGGCCCTGACGTCTTGCAAGCACGGGATATTCGCGACCCGGAGCGCTTCCTGGATCGCCTCATCAACCAGGAGGACCGGGGAGAGATCAAGCCTATGGACTTGACGCCCCTCAAGGGCGAGGCGTTGCTCGAGGCGTCGGGAGGCCTCTGAGGATTCTCCTCGGCTGGAGCGATGAAGACACATGGTTGCTAAACATAAGGCCCTTCGCATCCTGGTCACCGGAGGGGCCGGCTTCGTCGGATCGCACCTATGCGACCGCCTCATAGCGCGCGGCGATCAAGTCATCTGCCTCGACAACCTGTTCACGGGCAGCAAGGACAACATCGCCCACCTGATGGATCACCCGAACTTCGAGTTCGTGAACCACGACGTGAACCACCCGATCTTCATTCCGGTCGATCAGATCTACAATCTGGCCTGCCCGGCCTCGCCCATCCACTATCAGTACGACCCGGTGATGACGGTGCGCACCAACGTGCTGGGCGCCATCAACATGCTGGATCTGGCAAAGCGCACCGGCGCGCGGGTTTTCCAGGCGTCGACGAGCGAGGTCTATGGCGACCCGGAGATCCACCCCCAGGTCGAGAGCTACTGGGGCAAGGTCAATCCGATCGGCCCGCGGGCCTGTTACGACGAAGGCAAGCGCTGCGCCGAAACCCTGTTCTTCGACAGCTTTCGGCAGGACAACATCGACATCAAGGTCGTGCGGATCTTCAACACCTACGG
>DAITMY010000116.1:0-7180 GCA_036834925.1 Asticcacaulis sp. | reverse complement strand
CGGCAGCGCGCACCTTGGGCTCCAGACTTTGGATCAGGTCGCGCATCAGGTCATCCTGAGCCCGGACCTCACCCGCAAGGATGATACGATTGGTCGTTACCATGGTCTCACAAGCGACCCGAGCCTCCGGATCGGCGGCTAAGAAGGTGTCAACCACCACATCCGAAATCCGGTCCGCAACCTTGTCGGGGTGCCCTTCGGAGACGCTTTCACTGGTGAAGATATAGGACGGACGGATCACGGCTTTCGCTCCCGGACATTGCTCTGAACATACATATAAAGACATGTTTATATGTTCAAGAGGTTTATCAGAGATTGCCAGATTCAGCAGAGCCCCCGCCTCTGCGATAGGCCTATATGCAAAATGCACCGCGCTTCGCGGCACGGTGCATTTGAAGGGCACTCACAAGGACGAAGGGAAAAGGGCCCCTATAGACCTTAGTTGGCGTTACGCTCAGCGGCGTCGTCTTCGGATAGTGTCCGCACGAGCTCTAGAACGCGGCGACGGAACTTCGGGTTCTTGATGCGCGGGAAAGTCGCCGCCAGCTCGATACCCTCGGTGGTCATCAAAAAGCCGTGCACATATTGTTCGGACTCAGACTCGGTAAAGCCCTCGGCCGTCGGCATTTCATTCAGACCTTCGAAGAAGTAGGCGACCGGGGCTTGCAGCGCCCGCGAGATCTCAAACAGCTTCGAAGCGCTGATGCGGTTGGCGCCGCGCTCATACTTCTGAACTTGCTGGAAGGTTAGGCCGAGGACATCGGCAAGTTTCTCTTGGCTGACCCCGAGGAACTTGCGGCGCATACGCACCCGAGCCCCAACGTGCAGGTCAACTGGATTAGGCGATCGATCGTTTTGTTGTTTTTCGTCCACTAGGACACCTCAGGCGAAGTGATACTGACCAACGGTCATTTAACGACGTAATGCAGAATGTCACGTACTTTAACGCGATTAAGACCGAAAAACGCCAAAATGACCAGAAAGAAAAGCACAAACAGCCCGCCAACACCATTACGCAAGATTGTAAACATCGTTAATTCCCCGGATTGGGGAATGTTAACATCGATAACACCTGCTTGGCCCATGGCAATCATCGCACCCGGCACAGTCCGACCATAGGGATCCATGACCACAGATATGCCCGTGGGTGTCGAGCGGACCATCGGCAGTCCCTCTTCTATGGCGCGATAGGCAGACAGGTTGAAGTGCTGACGCGGACCTGACGTTGGCCCAAACCAAGCATCGTTAGAGATATTGAGAATCCAGCGCGCGCGTACCCCCGCCGAAGGTTGGGCCAAGCCACTGTAGAGGCCCTCATAGCAGATCAAGGGCTGGAAAACCGGCACGTCAGGAACCCGCAGGGGAGCGGGGCGGGGTCCGGACGTATATCCATCGCCGATGCGGGCCAATTCCTTGACCCCAAGCGGCGTTAGGAGCTCATCCAGTGGCAGATATTCACCAAAGGGGACCAGCCGAAACTTATCGTAAAGACCGACGACCTGGGCTGTACCCGGACGGCCTTCGAGCGGTTGTAAGACTAAAAGACTGTTAAACCAGCGCAACGGCTGATCTGGCTCGCGATGGCTACGGTAAGCCCCCATCATCAGGGTCTGACCCGGTTGCAAGACACCGGCAATCAGCGGCGCCGTCCATGACTCTGCGGCAAACAGCTCATTGGCGGAGGCCGGAAGCGCGCCCTCTGACCAGACAATCACTTCAGGTCGTCGCTTCGCGGGCGCTTGGGGGGGAAGCGTTGACAGGCGAAGATAGGTTTCAACCACCTTGGCGAAATGATCTGGAGACCACTTTGCGGCCTGACCAATGTTGGGCTGGATCAAGCGGACGGTCAGCATGGCTTTGTCCGCCTCTGGGTGAACCACAGGACCGGCCGCCTGAAGCCGAAGACTGCCGCTCGTGAAGACCAGAACGAGGAGCAATACGCCCGGTATAGCCGGTGTCACCGCCCGCCAGTTTGACCCCGATCTGACCACGGCCATACCGGTCATACCCAAGAGCGTGATTAAGCTCAGTCCCGTTACACCAACAAAGGCGGCGGCCTGGGACATCGCGGATCCGGCTTGCCAGCTAGCCCCCGTCGGATTCCAGGGAAAGCCACCAAACACCCAGCCGCGTAACCATTCGAAACCAACAAACAACAGCGAAAATACAACAAAGCGCCAAACGGGACCGCGCTGATCCGCTTGTCCGGCAGTCCAAGTCAGGATCCACAAACGATAAAGTGCAAAGGCCAGGCCCCAGAACACCCCCAGCAGCGCTGGAAGCAGGGTCGCGGCAAAGGGCGCCATCCAAGCATGGGACTCCGCATCGACCATAAAGGCCTCCGCCACCCACCAACAGCTGATCAAAAAATAGACAAAGCCCGACAGCCAGCCGATCTGAAACGCCTTAAAAAGCGAGGCTCGGCCAGGGTCCGTCAAACGATCCAGCATCCAAAGCAGCGCCGGATAAGCCAGTAAACCCGGCAAAAAACCAAACGGCTGATGGACAAGAGCCGCAAAGGCCCCAGCAAACAGGGCCCCAACCCGAAGCGGTCGTGACAACAGCCATAAACGGACACGCGCAATTATGCCGGACATAAGCCCCCCTCAAAAAAGGTCAGAACCGGAATGCCGGATCAGCTGGTTGTCGTCAAAGCCACCGTCGCGGCGACGGCCACAGGTCTTTGACGGATCCGGATCCGTTTAATCCGCCGCGGGTCTCCGTCCAGAACTTCAAAATCATAGGCGACGTCCGGATGCGGCACGACTTCGCCGCGTTGGGGCACCCGCCCCGCAATCACAACCACAAGCCCTGCAAGCGTACCAATGTCTTCTTCGCTTGAGGCGGGAACGAGGCTCATAGCCAGTTTCGCTTCCAGATCCTCAAGCGGTAATCGGCCGTCCGCCTCCAGCACGCCGTTCGGTCTTTCGAGCAGCGCCGCTTCGGTGACTTCGTCATATTCGTCGTCGATATCCCCGACCACGGCCTCGATGAGATCCTCAAGCGTCACCAGACCATCCGTGCCGCCGAACTCATCGATCACGAGCGCCATATGAATGCGTGACGCCTGCATTTTCAGCAACAAGTCCGCCGCCCGCATCGAGGCCGGAACATAGTGGAGCTCCCGCCGGATCCGGTGCAGGACCGGCTCCGCCCAGTTTGGCGCGGCCCGATCCGCTTCAGGGGCCAAGATTTTCATGACGTCCTTGATGTGCGCCACCCCGACCGGATCATCGAGCGTTTCGCGGAAAATCGGCATGCGCGAATGCTCACTCTCGACAAACTGGCGGACCACATCCGCGAGGGTCGAAGACAGTTCCAGCGCCATGACATCCGCGCGCGGAGTCATAACATCGGCCACTTTAAGCGATTGGAAGGCCCGCGCATGATCAATCAGATCTTTTTGCGATTGGGGCTGAACATCGGCCTCTGGACGGAATGCGGTTTGAGCAGATCCGAAACGGAAGAAACGGCTCAGAAAACCAGATTGCGCCTCAGAGGCGGGGCGACTCGGGCCATCAGCGCTCGGCATGGGTCTCGTCATGTCTATAGGGGTCGGGGAATCCGAGCCCTTCGAGGATCTTGCGTTCCAGAGACTCCATTTTTTCAGCCTCTGTGTCGTCAAGGTGGTCATACCCTAGCAGATGCAACGTGCCATGCACCACCAGGTGAGAAAGATGCGCCACTAAGGTTTTACCCTGCTCCGTGGCCTCCTGAGCACAGATCTCATAGCCTAAGGCCATGTCGCCAAGGTGGGGCGGTTGACCTGGGATCTGAAGATCCGGTGCCGGAAACGACAGGACATTAGTGGGCTTGTCTTTGTCACGATACTCGGCATTGAGGCTTTGCATCTCGGCATTATCGGTCAGCAGCACCACGAGGTCCGCGCCCTCGGGGGCGTCCGCTGCCTTGAGTGCGGCGGTCACCGCCGTGTCAACACGCTTGAGCAGATCCGGCACAGCCACCAGCCAGCGGTCATCTTCGATTTCAATTTCCGTCATCGGTCTCTTCCGCAAGCGCCGCAGACCCATGCTGGCGCTTCAGCCGGGCCTCATGTTCCTGATCATAGGCCTTGACGATTCGGGCAACCAACGCATGACGCACCACATCATCGGACGTAAACCGGGCTACCCCAACCCCTTCAAGGCCCCCCAACAGACGCACGGCATGAGACAGGCCAGAATCCCGAGGGTTCATCAAGTCAACCTGACTGGGATCCCCGGTCACGGCCATACGCGCCCCCTCCCCCAACCGGGTCAGCACCATCTTCATCTGCAGGCGCGAGGTATTCTGGGCCTCATCCACCAACACAAAGGCGTTGGACAGGGTTCGACCGCGCATATAAGCGAGCGGCGCGACCTCGATCTCACCCTTATCCCGACGGCGGCGCACGCCTTCGGCACCGAACAGGTCATCGAGCGCTTGCCAGATCGGGGCGAGATATGGATCGACCTTTTCATTAAGATCGCCGGGCAAAAACCCGAGGCGCTCCCCGGCCTCAACGGCCGGACGGGTTATGACCAAACGATCAACCTCGCCGCGGGCCAACAGGGTTGCGCCATACGCCGCCGCCAAAAACGTCTTGCCTGTACCCGCCGGGCCAAGACCAAACGTCAGATCACACCGTTGCAGCAAGGACAGATAGGCGGCTTGGTTCGCTGTTTTCGGCAGGATCGGCCCGCGCCGTCCCGGAATAAGACCAGAAGCCCCGGACGCTAGCTCACCCCGCGCGGCGCGCGACAAAGAGGCCCGAATATCGGCCTCAGTCAGGTCCGCGCCCTGATCCGCACGGCTGGCCAAATCCGACAGGATCCGCTTGATCCCAGAGCGACCCCTCGCCTCACCATGGACGCGCATGCCGCCACCGGGTGTCTCAATCAGCACGGAAAAGGCGTCTTCCAACAAAGCCAAATGACGGTTGTTGAACCCACAGATGGCTGAAACAGCCCCTTCGGAAAGCGGTACAAACTCGGACTGGCGGTCGGTCACGCGTCTGCAGGCTCCGCTTCAGCCACCAAAGCCCCACTGAGGCTGTTATTGCTCACCCCGGTAATACGGACGGGCACGATTTGGCCAATCAAGGGGGCCGCATCCTCGACAAAGACGGACTGGAGATAGGGCGACCGCCCAATTGCTTGCTCGCCAAGACGGCCGCGCTTTTCAAACAGCACCGGCAGAATTTGGCCAACCAGATCCGCTTTGAACGCCTGCTGCTGTTCAATCAGCAAGGCTTGGAGCGTCTGGAGGCGCGCATCGGCCACCGTCTCATCGACCTGATTGGGCATGGCCGAAGCCGGGGTGCCGGGGCGACGCGAGTATTTGAACGAAAACGCCGAGGCGTAACGGACCTTTCGCACCAATTCGAGCGTCGCTTCAAAATCCGCATCGGTTTCACCCGGAAAGCCGACGATAAAATCTCCCGAGATCGCCATGTCCGGTCTTGCCTCTCGGATCCGGGCGATCAGGTCAATATAGCTTTGGACCGTGTGCTTGCGGTTCATGGCCCGCAAGATCTTGTCCGAGCCTGATTGTACCGGCAGATGCAGATAGGGCATCAGCGCCGGAAGGTCGGCATGAGCCGCGATCAGATCATCGCTCATGTCGTTGGGATGGCTGGTAGTATAGCGGATCCGGTCAAGGCCATGGATCTCCGCCAACCTGTAGGCCAGCCGGGCAAGCGTAGAGGCACCACCCGCTTCGGCCTCGCCGTTATAGGCATTGACGTTTTGACCCAGCAGCGTGACTTCACGCACGCCTTGGGCGGCCAGATTGCGCGCCTCGGCCAGGATCGCCGCTTCCGGGCGAGACCACTCGG
This sequence comes from Asticcacaulis sp., assembly GCA_036834925.1. Lineage (GTDB taxonomy): Bacteria > Pseudomonadota > Alphaproteobacteria > Caulobacterales > Caulobacteraceae > Asticcacaulis. Next base: position 1,365 of record DAITMY010000116.1, on the reverse strand, counting down.
CACCGCGCGTATAGGGCACGACACAGAACGAACAGAACTTGTCACAGCCTTCTTGGACCGTCAAAAACGCCGTCGGCCCCTGAACCACCCGAACTTCGGGCAGTTTGTCGAACTTGTCTTCGGGCGCGAAATCGACCGCCAAGCGTTCACCCTTAGAGCGGGTCACCTTGGCAATCAGCTCCGGCAACTGGTGATAGGCCTGCGGCCCAATCACCAGATCCACCGCCGGGGCGCGAGTCATGATCTCCTTGCCCTCGGCTTGGGCGACACACCCGGCAACGGCAATGGTCATCCGCCCTTCGCCGCGCTGCTCTTTTTCAAGACGCAGCTCCTTAAGGCGTCCAATCTCGGAGTAGACCTTTTCGGCGGCCTTTTCCCGGATATGACAGGTGTTGAGCAACACCAAGTCGGCCCCCTCGGGACCCTCAGCCACGGCATATCCCAACGGACGCAGAACGTCCGCCATACGCTCGCTGTCATAAACATTCATCTGACAGCCGTAGGATTTAATGTAGAGGCGCTTTTGCGCAGTCGTCGTCATGGCGTTCTTATGGGGTCAGGCCCCGGGTGATGCAAGATCCGCCACGACCGCAACAAAGTTAAGCGTCGCTTTTTTCGTCTTCGGGCACGCCATAAAGCTCAAGTTTATGCCCGACGAGGCGGTAGCCAAGACGATTGGCGATCGCGGTTTTCAGCGCTTCGATTTCGGCATCAAAAAACTCGACCACCTGGCCGGTCTTGATGTTGATCAGGTGATCGTGGTGATCTTCGCCCGCCTCTTCATAACGCGAGCGGCCATCACCAAAGTCGTGACGCTCGACCACGCCCGCTTCTTCGAACAGGCGTACCGTGCGATAAACCGTAGCGAGGGAGATATTCGGATCGACCTGGGCCGCACGGCGATACAGCTCTTCGACATCCGGATGGTCTTTAGACTGGGACAGAACCCGCGCCACAACCCGGCGCTGCTCGGTCATACGCATGCCCTTTTCGATGCACTGTTTTTCAATCCGGTCCATCGTGACTTCCTTCTGAGCGCTAGGATTGTCCACCGTTCAAGTCTCCTTCAGATCGAGGGTCATGACGCAGGCGTCCACGCAACCCTGCTTGCGCATATAGTAACCTTTACGGCGACCGCTATCCTTAAATCCGGCTCGATGATAGAGCCGGATTGCCGGATCATTATCCTCGGCCACCTCAAGGAACAGAGTGTCGACGGCTTTGCCCCTGAGATCAAGACACGCTGTGTCGAGAAGTCGCAGGCCAAGCCCTTGACCCCGCACCTTTTTGGCGGTCACGAGCGTTAAAACCTCGGCCGTATCAAACGCGATCCGGATCATCAGAAACGCAAGGGGGGTATTGGGG
>DAITMY010000115.1:0-7193 GCA_036834925.1 Asticcacaulis sp. | reverse complement strand
GGACAATGGCGCGATCTATGCCATTGCCTCCAAAATGCGTGCCGACTCGGCAGGGATCGACTCTCTGAAAAACTCGGTCGCTCGCGGTCAATCGGTTGTGGAAGTCTCCCTGGCAGCTGGTGAAACCATCATGACTGCCCTGAAGGAAGCCAAGACGGCCGCCGCGGCGTTCAACTCGACCACGGATGCCGACACCAAGGCTGCCTATAAAGCCACCATCACCAACCTGAAGGCCGAAATCGCGGCTGCTGAAGCGAACGCCAAGTTCGACGGAAGCTCGCTGCTGGCCGGTGGGACCCTGGACGTCAAGACCGGCTTCGGCACGGCTGCGACGGACAAGGTGGCCATCACGGGTGCCGCAGCTGTGGCCCTGTCGGATACGGACGCTGACATCACCGAAGCGAACATCGACGCCAAAATCAAGGCGTTCGGGACCTCGCTGAACGCGATCGGTGCTGCGGCCAAGACTCTGGATCGTACCGCGACCTTCTTGGAAAAGAACCAGGACGCGATCGATAACGGTATCGGCAATCTCGTCGATGCCGATCTGGCCAAGGAAAGCGCCAAGCTTCAGGCCCTGCAAACCAAGCAGCAGCTTGGTGTTCAGGCTCTGTCGATTGCCAATCAGTCCTCGGGCTCGTTGCTCGGTCTGTTCCGTTAATCTTCACTCCGAAGTTGCAAAAGGGCCGGTTTCGGTCGGCCCAAGCGCGCTTTCGCACAGAAGGGTCCGCTTCGGCGGGCCCTTTTTTGTTGCGCAATATAACGGCGGCATCGGCAAAAAATGCCGACCTCGATTCCGGGCGGCAAAATGTGCACGGGGGTTGTATGGTCAATGACGAGTTAATTTCAATTAATTCAATCTGTTATTTGAGGGCTTATTGTATCGTTTTGTGGCAAGGCCCTTGCTTGGCACGGTGCAAGCAAAACGCCCGCGGCTGACAAAATGTCGCCGTCACACTGATAAGAAGGATCAGGACTATGCCGTTAAACAGCATCAACACCAACTCCGGCGCCTTTATCGCCCTGCAAAACCTGAATGGGACCAACCGCGAGCTTGCCATGACGCAAAGCCGGATCAACACCGGTATGCGGGTGGCCAATGCTAAGGACAATGGCGCGATCTATGCCATTGCTTCGAAAATGCGGGCGGACTCGGCAGGTATGGACTCCTTGCGTAACTCTGTTGCGCGCGGTCAGTCCATTGTTGAGGTGTCAATGGCGGCCGGCGAAACCATCATGAAGGCGCTTAAGGAAGCCAAGGAAGCGGCTGTGGCGTTCAACGCAACGACCGATGCCGACACCAAGGCCGCCTACAAAGCGACCATCACGAACCTCAAGGCGGAAATTGCCGCAGCAGAAGCCAACGCCAAGTTCGACGGCGGATCGCTTCTTGGCGGTGGAACTCTTGAAGTCAAGACCGGCTTCGGCACGGGCGCGACCGACAAGATTGCCATCACCGGCGCAGCGGCAGTGGCTCTCGATGATACCGATGCGAATATCACCGAGGCCGTCATTGATGGCAAAATCAAGACGTTCGGAGCTTCGATGAATGCCATCGGGGCTGCGGCCAAGACCTTGGATCGTACGGCGACCTTCTTGGAGAAAAACCAAGACGCCGTGGATAACGGGATCGGCAACCTTGTGGATGCTGACCTCGCCAAGGAAAGCGCCAAGCTGCAGGCTTTGCAAACTAAGCAGCAGCTCGGTGTTCAAGCTCTGTCGATTGCCAATCAATCGTCGAGCGCTCTCCTGGGGCTCTTCCGATAAGGACAGTTGGGGCGAAGCGTCTGCTTCGTCCCCGGCTGCCGTGGCCCCGTCGCCCAACAGGGATGCCGCCTGAGAAGCAGGCGGTAATATGAAAATGAAGCCAGAAGGTGTAAGAGGTGTATCCCCTGTAGATCCGGTTCCCAATGTGATCCGTCTGATGAAAGTCCAGACAAGCAAGGATCAAAAAGACGGAACTACAGTCTCCGTTGAACAGTCAGATAAAGCCCAAGCCTCCAAAGAGGACTCACAAGTTGCTGGGACTTCAGCAGCTTCCGCTCAGGCTTCGGCCGCACGCGATTTGCGGCTGGTCGTCGAACGGGACAAGGGGTCCGGCAGCTTTGTCTATAAGGCTTTGGATGCCATCACCGGTGAGGTCATCCGCCAGATGCCTCGCGAGGATGTGCTGAAAATGCGGGCAGACCCGAATTACAAGGCCGGTGACTTAGTTCGGGCGAAAGTCTGATCTGCACTGACTTTTCAACGTTCGCGTAGCGTCCTGCGCGAATCTGTCTACCATGACCGTGCAGCCAAAGGCTGTGCGGATATCGTCGTTGCGCGTTAACCTTCTGCAAACGATCTCCGGTCTAGCTTAAAATTGCTTTAATCAGGAGGTCCGTGATGACGGTCAGCGTGAACACGAATAAGTCCGCTTTGATCGCTCTGCAGAACATGAATGCGAATGCGAGCAGGCTGGGTGAAACTCAGAACCGCATCAGCACGGGTCTGAAAGTGCAGGGGGCCAAGGATAACGCGGCCGTTCATGCCATTGCTCAGGCGCAACGCGCCGATGTGAGCTCACTCGGTGCCGTTAAATCTGGCTTAGACCGGGCAACTTCAATTGCCGATGTGTCACTCGCAGCAGGTCAGTCCATTTCGGACTTGATGACCGAGTTGCGTCAAAAGGCTGTTGCCGCAGCAGATCCCTCGGCTACGGCAGAGACCCGCACGGCTTACAATGACGAGTACCAATCCTTACTCGCAGCCGTGAACCAGTTTGCCAATGGCGCGACCTTTGACGGGGTCAATGTCCTGAATGGCTCCATTGCGACGGCGCTGAATTTCTTGGCCGATGCCAATGCCGCACAGACGATTTCGATCACCCCTCAGAATATGACGACGGCAGCGGCACCGGGTTTGGCGCTTGCGGGTACGACCCTGACCACTACCGCAAATGCGACGGCCGCTCTGACGGCTGTGGATGCGGCAATTGCCTCTGTGGCGACCAAATTGTCGTCTCTCGGGGCGCAAGCCAAGCAAATCGATAATCACAAGGTGTTCGTCGAAAAACTGGTAGATGCCCTTGAAGTCGGCGTCGGCAACCTAGTCGATGCGGACATGGCCAAGGAAAGCGCTAAGCTTCAGGCCCTTCAGGTCCAGCAGCAGCTGGGCGCTCAGGCTCTGTCGATCGCAAACCAAGGTCCGCAAGTGATCTTGTCGCTGTTCCGCGGCGGCTAATTCGGTTTTAAGCCTAAGATATCTTGAAAGCGGCGCCATATGGGGCCGCTTTTTTGTTGCTGCTTAAGACATTTTAAGATTTTGGCCGTAACCTCGGGGTTCGAATTCTGTTTGGACCCGGATGATGATCGCGCTGGATACATCCCTGTTGACGTCGTTTTACAACGCCCGTGCCGGTGTCGGCACCGGGGCGGCGGCGGCGTCTGCGGCACGGTCCGGACCAATCCCGACGTCCCCTTGGTCATCGCGTGCCAAGCAACTTCCCCAGAGTGAGCAAGTCAAGGCCGCCTTGAGCGGTAAGAAGTTTATCGACGAGTCCAAGACCCTGATCGACCAGAAGGGCGCGTCGGATAACTATAAAAAGCTGTTCACGCTCTACAATGGAATTGAGCGTCTTAAGGCGATCACGACCCGCATCAATGAAGCGAATGTCCCTCAGGCAGAACAGACTCTGCTGAAGAAGCGCTTCAAAGAGGGCATGGCCGAAGTCACGCAGTACTTTGGCAAGCTAAAGATGGACAAGGCGCTGCTGGTCCAGGGCAATTTGGCGGATTTGCAGAAGATGTCCGTGGCCATCCAAAAGGCCAATGGTGATGCCAAGGGCCAAGTCGTCCACGTCGGCAAGAACACAGACAGCGTCAAGGCCTTTGAAGGGCCGATGAAATTCAGTGCTCAGGTGACGCGTCTCAACGGCTCCACGGGGACGGTCGAGTTTGATCTGGCCGAGATGGGGACGCGTGTCCGGACCATGGACAATGTGGTCGGCTATCTGAATGGCAAACTGGCTGCAGCGGGAATGCAAACCCGCTTCTCCGTAGACAAGATCACGGCTGAAGTCCCCGAGCGTAAACCCGGTATGCCAACACCGCCCGTGCGAGACCAGTTTAGTCTCGCGATCAAAGGAGGGACGGGTGAAAAGATGAGCCTGTCCGCTGCGGATACGGCGGAGGGTTTGATCCTGGCGCAAAAGGCCGGCAAGGCGGGCTCTGAGTCCGGAAGTCTGTCCAAGTTCATGACGGATACAGTGACCGGCTCCGAAGCGCCGCAAATTCCGCAGGCGCTCAGCGGTGAAGCGAACTTTGTCAGCGGGCGCGTGTTTAACCGCAGCCTGGCAGACTCGATCACCTCGGTGCGGGCCACCAAGGCGGGCACGGACGGCTCAATCTATGTGCTGGCGGACGTTGGCGCCAAGATCAATGGTCAGGCGATCAAGGGCGAACAGGATGTGGCCCTGATCAAATACGACAGCGCGGGCAACGTCCTCTACACCCGCACGCTCGGGGCTGCAGGCAGGGCCAGCGGACTGGCGTTTGATATCTCGAGTGATGGCAAGGTGGCGGTGACCGGAACGGTCAAGGGGGATTTCGACAGTACCCTCAAGACCGGTCGCAATGATGACGCGGATCATTTTGTCACTGTGTTTGATGCCAAGGGTGACGAATTGTGGACCCGCAGCAATCGGTCTTCTAAGGCGGATGAAGGCGTTTCGGTCGCTTTTGGGGCGGATGGACGCGTGCATGTCAGTGGTCGTACGCAAGGGGCCATGCCGGGTGGCACGGCTTTACCCTCAGGGGGCTGGGACAATTTTGTCAGCAGCTATGAAGCCGATGGCGACCTACAGGGCACCACCATTTTTGGAACCCCGGGCGAGGACCAGCCCGGTTCCATGACGCTGGACGGCAATACGCTTTATGTCGCGGGTTCGGAAAACGGCCGCGGTGTGATCCGCAGCTTTGATATCAGCGGCACAAAACCGGTGCAGGTTTCCTCCCGCGATTTGGGGCCACTGACGGGTGGGATCACGGCTATGGCCGTTGATGGTGGCAAGCTCGTGATCGCGGGCAGCACGCGCAATCCGGCCTTGGGTATTGGGACCGTGACCCGCGCCCATTCCGGCGGCGTGGATCAGTTTGCCGCCAAGCTTAATCTGGACCTTGCGGCGACCCCGGATGAAACCTTGGCCTATTTCGGCAGTAACAAGGACGAGACGGCCACGGTCGCCACCATATCCGGCGGCAAGGTCTGGTTTGCCGGTCAGTCCAATGGCGAAGTGGCGGGGATCAAGCCGCTGACCACGCTCAACAAAGATGCCAAGGATGCCTATGTCGCCCGCGTCAATATTGATACGGGCGCAATGGAATGGTCCCGACGCTTTTCAGGTAAAGACGAAATCGTTGCGCCCCAGGCCATTGCTGTGATGGCAAATGGGGTCAGCGCACTGGATCGCTTGGGTCTTGGCACCGGTGAGGTCGGTCGTGTTCCGGACACAAAATTGTTGACGGCTGTGACCAGTGTCCGCGCCGGGGATCAGTTCTTTATCCAGAATGCTAAGACGGGCAGCAAGACCAAGGTCGAGATCGCGGCCAATGAAACGCTTGAAAGCCTTCAGAAAAAGGTGGCCAGCGCGGCGGGGTTCCGGGCCAAGGTTGAGATCGATTCTAAGTCCACCGATGGCACTTCACGCTTGAAGATAAGCTCGGTCAGCCGCGAGAGTCCCTTGGCTCTGGTCAAGGGACCCAATGGGCGTGATGCCTTGGAGGCCCTCGGCTTTGTTGAGGGCACCCTTCAGGCCAAACCAACGAATACTAAGGTCAAGGTTGATCCGTCTGCTGGGCTGAATCTGCCGTCTGATCTCAATATCGATAGTAAGCTGGCGGTCAAAGAAGCGAATTTGGCCTTGACCGGGGCGCAGTCGTCGATCCGCTCGTTCTTTAACAAGCTGATCAACCCGGATGCGGGCAATGCCAAGGCGATTACGGGCACGGCCCCCGCTTACTTGACCAAACAGATCAGCCGCTATCAGGATGCCCTAAACCGCCTCGGCGGATAGGTCTGAGCCGTCCGTTTTACGCGGCAAATTTTCAACATTAACGGTTCTGTGATTGACGGCGGCAACGGGCTCGTCCTTAAAGGACGGACTAGCGCGAGGGTCCGTTATGTTGAACAAGAAACAAGGCTTGATCATTGCCCTTGGGGGGATCGCGGTTCTGTTAGTGGCTGTGGCTGCTGCGACGTTTATTTCTAAATCTTCCAAGCAAAAGACGCCCTACGGTCAATTGCCGCCACCGGGGCTTCAACTGGATATCAGTGAGGCCCCGGCTATTGATGCCAAGCGCCAGCAACTGCGGTGCTTTGTGAACGGTCAGTTTGTCGGCATGGCGACGTTGGATGATTGCGCTACCAAAAACGGTGTGGCGGCACAGGCGCTGGATGTCGGTCTAGATGAAAGCGGTGAGCTGGTCGCCGCAGAGACCGCCTCTCTGGCCCCGCCGCCGCCTGTCGCGCCGTCTGTTGTCGAGCCCAAGATTGAACCCGTTCAGACCGAGATGGTCACGACAGAGTCGCCGTCTGTGGCATCCGGGGCTTGCTTGCGCTTTGCCTCGGGAGAGTGGCGCGAAGTGGCCATTGGCGTGTCGCTGGCTGTGTGCGCTCAGGTGCTTTATGACAATCGCTGCGAGCGGCCGGGCGGGGCGTCGTATGGCCGTTGGGCGGATACCACACTGCGTCTCGTGCCGGGACGCGTTGAGCAATCGGTCGACAACAAGGTCTTTACGACTCTTGTCGAACAGTCCAAGGGCTGTCAGGTTCCCCTGGCCCGTTGAGTTTGACCCGCGAAAATAAGTGAGACATCGGATGCTGAAGCGTTTGACGACCGTTGCCCTTGGGGGTGTTGCGCTAGTCGCTTTATCGGGTTGCGAACAAAAGATCGAGGCCCCGTTCGACAAGGGCGTTTGCTATCACGCGGTCGAAAAAGACGACGGCAAGATTCAGTATAACAAAATTGCTGACAATCAGCCCAATATCGAAAACTGCGCAGCGCGCCTCGAAGAGGTACGCCAAAGCTTTATGCGTCTGGGCAGCAATCGCCGGACGATCATGGGGGCCTATAATGGCAGCTTCATTTTTATCGAAGGCCGGGTGATTAAGGTGGCCCCTCACTATGAGGGGTCACGCGTTACGCTGCTGATCCG
>DAITMY010000114.1:0-7240 GCA_036834925.1 Asticcacaulis sp. | reverse complement strand
GTCCCTCACCAGCCCCCGGACCATTGCTCTGGTTGGCTTGATGGGGGTCGGCAAGACGACGGTTGGCCGCCGCCTCGCCACGGCCCTGTCTTTACCCTTTAAAGACGCCGACGAGGAGATCGAAAAAGCCGCAGGTCAGTCAGTTTCGGATATTTTTTCCTCTTTGGGCGAAACTGCGTTCCGCGACGGCGAGCATCGTGTAATCGCCCGGCTCTTGAGCGATCCGCCGCATATCCTCGCCACCGGGGGCGGGGCGCTCACACACGCGGAAACGCGCCGTGTGCTCAAAGACAAAGCGATCACCGTTTGGCTGAAAGCGGATCTGCCGGTCCTGGCCAAGCGCGTGTCTGTGCGCAACACGCGCCCCCTGCTGCGCGGACGCGATCCGCTGGAGGTCCTGACCCAGCAAGCCGAAAGCCGTTACCCACTCTATGCCATGGCGGATTTGACTGTTGAGACCGGCGATAACAGCCATGCAAAAGCTGTTGCCGCCCTGTTAAAAGCCCTTCGCCCCTATTTGATCCGGACCTGACCCCATGAGCGTTGTTCCCGTCGCCGGTGCCGATTTTGCTGCCTACGAAGTGGTGATCCGTCCGGGGCTTCTGGACCATGTGGCGGACGAGATCCGCCCGTTTCTGGCCCATCCGCGCGTCACGATCGTGACCGACACGACAGTGGCCCCGCTCCAGGGCGACGCTCTAAAAGCGCGGCTAGAGGCGGCGGGACTTCAGGTGCACCTTCTGTGTGTTCCGGCCGGGGAACAGTCCAAAAGCTTCCAACAACTTGAAGCGCTCTGTGACGACCTGTTGGCGCTAGGCCTTGACCGCAAGGACCTGATCCTTGCCCTCGGGGGTGGTGTGGTCGGAGATCTGGTCGGCTTTGCCGCGGCCATCTATATGCGCGGGATCTCGTTCATCCAGATCCCGACGACCCTGCTGGCTCAGGTCGACTCGTCGGTCGGTGGCAAGACCGCCATCGACACCCCGCGCGGCAAGAACATGATCGGGGCCTTCTGGCAGCCGCGCCGGGTCCTTTGTGACCTCAGCACGCTCAACACGCTGCCCGACCGCCAGATGCGTTCCGGCTTTGCCGAAGTGATCAAATACGGTCTGCTCGGGGATGCAGCCTTCTTTGAACAACTGCTGCGCGACACCCCTGCCATCCTAGCCCGCGATCCCGTGGCCCTCGAAGCCGCCGTCACCCGTTCCGTCGCGATGAAGGCGGAGATCGTGGCCGAGGACGCCCGCGAAGCTGGACGCCGTGCGCTTCTGAACCTCGGCCACACCTTTGGTCACGCGCTCGAAGCCGAAACCGGCTTTGGCGAGGCCCTGCTTCACGGTGAAGGGGTCGCGCTCGGTATGGCTCAGGCGTTCCGCTTTTCCGCGCGGCTCGGGCTGTGTTCCGATGATGCCGCTCTTGCAGCGGAAGCGGCGCTAAAAGCCGCGGGCCTGCCCACTCGCCTATCCGATCTTGCCGACCACGCCTTCAAGGCCGAGACTTTGCTGGCGCATATGCAGCACGACAAAAAGGCTGAAGGCGGCGATCTGGTCTTGATCCTGGCCGATGCCATCGGCAAAACCCGCGTGGTGCGCGGCATTGATCCTTTGATGGTCCTCGACTTTCTCAAACAGGAAGGAGCCACCGCATGAGTGCTGCCCTTGTGGTGCTAATGCCGGTTCTGGCCGGTTTGCTGACCATGTCGGCGCTCTTTTCCGCCTCGGAAACCTCTTTGACGGCCGCTAGCCGGGGTCGGATGCACCAGCTTGAGCGTGAAGGCGATAAGGCCGCCAAGCGCGTCAATAAGCTACTTGCCGATCAGGAAACCATGATCGGGGCCATTCTGCTCGGCAATAACGTGGTCAACATCCTGGCCTCAGCTTTGGCAACCTCAGTACTGACGGCGATGTTCCCCGGCCCTATGGGGGTTGCGGTCTCAACGGCTGTCATGACCTTACTGATCCTAGTGTTTGGCGAAGTCCTGCCTAAGACCATAGCCATTACCAAGGCCGATGATGTGGCCCGGTTTCTGTCTGGTCTTGTCCTCGTAGCCGTTCGTGTGCTCGGCCCAATTGTTTATTCGGTACAATTTCTCGTGCGCATGACCTTGCGCCTGTTCGGCGTCAAGATGTCGATGGAAACCGACGTACTTGCCGCGCACGAAGAGATCCGGGGCGCGATCGAATACCACCACGACGAAGGCGCGGTGGAGATGCGCGACCGTAACATGTTCCGGGGGGTTCTCGACCTGTCGGAAATGGACGTCAGCCAGATCATGGTCCACCGCAAGAATATCGCCATGCTGGATGCGGACCTCAGCCCCGCAGAGCTGGTCGAAGAAGCGTTGGAGATCGGCCATACGCGCATCCCGCTCTATCGCGAAAACCCGGAAAATATTGTCGGCATCCTGCATGCGCGGGATCTGATGCAAGCCATTACCCGGTGCGGCGGTGATCTGTCCCGGTTGGACCTGCCCAAGATCATCCGCGAGCCATGGTTCATCCCGGAAACCACCAACCTCAAGAGCCAGCTCAATGCGTTCCTGAAACAGCGCGCGCACTTTGCCCTGGTGGTTGATGAATATGGGGCCCTGATGGGGCTCGTCACGCTTGAGGATATTCTTGAGGAAATCGTCGGCGAGATCGACGATGAGCATGACGCCGCCGCCCTCGGGATCCGTAAGCAATCGGACGGGGCGGTACATGTGGATGGAACCACCCCAATCCGCGATCTCAACCGCGCCATGGACTGGGACTTGCCCGACGAAGAAGCCGTAACCGTCGCCGGGCTTGTGATCCACGAAGCTCAGATGATCCCGGAGCCGGGCCAGACCTTTATCTTCCACGGCCACCGCTTCCAGATTATGCGCCGTCAGCGCAACCAGATTACGGCCCTCAAGGTGTCGTCTCCGCTGGAAGTCCGATCCTGATGTCCAAGCCTGCCGCGACCCCATCCCTAAAGCGCCACGCCAAGCGCGCCCGGACGATGTTCAAGCTGATCAACTATTATCCGCCCCTGATTGGGGCCGGGATCCGGGTGGTCGATCACAACGAGGAGTCCACACGCATCGTCGTCGAGATGAAGCTGACCTGGTGGAACAAGAACGTGGTCGGCACCCAGTTTGGCGGCTCGCTCTATATGATGACAGATCCGTTCTTCATGGCGATCCTGATGATCAATCTGGGGCCGGACTATATCGTTTGGGACAAGTCCGCTGCCATTCGCTTCCTCAAGCCCGGGCGCGGCCGGGTCCGTGCGGTGTTTGAGATCGCCCCGGACGAGATCGCCCAGATCAAGGCCGCAGCCGATGACGGCCCCAAGGTCGAGCCGGTGTTTACCGTCGACATCACCGATGATGCTGGTCAGGTCATCGCCCAAGTGACGAAAGAGCTCTACGTCCGCCGCAAGGACCGGAGCCGAGCCTAGACCCTGTCATCAGGCTTTCACATTTCTGCGTCATGCGAACGCAACGCTTAGCCATGCTGGAACCCTGCCATGTCCCTCAGCCTGACCCTGATTGCCCTACTCTCAACCGCCAGCCCTGTGGTTGCCGAAGTGCCGGTGCGTGCCGTGACCGCCAACGCCGAGACTCGTCCGGTCGCCACCCGGAATGACGATGCCGCCGATGATCCGGCGATCTGGCATAACGCCAAGGCGCCGGCGAAAAGCCTGATCGTTGGAACGGACAAAAAAGCCGGTCTGCATAGCTACACCCTCAACGGTACACCGATGGACTTTGCCCCGGCAGGCCGCGTCAACAATGTCGATATCGCCGATCACGGCGGCAAGGTGATTGTCGGGGCCAGCGACCGCAATGACCTGACTCGTGGCCATATTGCGCTCTACACCCTGTCGGCACGCGGCAAGCTGGGCAAGATCGGCCGTGTCGATACCGGCGCCGGTGAAGCCTATGGATTCTGCTTCTACACCCGCCCCCAGGATGGCGCGCTGTTTGCCTTTCAGGTGATGAAGGATGGCCGCGTCGATCAGGTCCGCCTTGATCTGTCGGCCAAGACTCCGCGCGGGACCGTGGTGCGCACCTTCAAGCTGGCGACTCAATCCGAAGGCTGTGTCGTCGATGCCCGCACCGGTCAACTCTATGTTGGCGAAGAAGACGGTGGCATCTGGCAGATCGGCGCCAATCCGGCCGATGGCACGACACCACAGATGTTTGCCGCCATTGATGGTAAAACCTTGGTCGCCGATGTCGAAGGTCTGGCGCTTGTCCCGCACCCGGACACCAGCCGCAAGGCTGCGGGCTGGCTGATCGCCTCAAGCCAGGGCGACAACACCTACGTCGTCTATGACCTTGAAACCCGCAAAGCCCTGCGCAAGGTTCAGGTCGTGGCTGGAGCCACCGGTATCGGGGCCACCAGCGAGACCGACGGCATCGAAGCCTCGGCTAAGGCCTTTGGTCCGGATTTCCCCAATGGCCTATTTATCGTTCAGGACGGCGACAACGCGCCCAAGGCCCAGAATTTCAAGCTGGTTGACCTGCAAAAACTGCTGATCGACGACGTCAACTAAGGCGTTTCGGACCTCAGGGGTGCTCCGCCATGGGGTGGGGGCACCTCCCCGCGTTTGACCCGGCCGTACCAAGCCCACAAAAGATGCGCCGCCACGGCCCGGTTGGGCTGCCAGACTTCGGCCCGGGCATAGGCGGCCCGGGTATCGGGGCGCGCCTCAAGCTGATCCGCCCAACGTATGGCTTCCTGAAGGGCAATATCTCCGCCGGGAAACACATTTAAGCGCCCCTCACAAAACATCAGATATAGCTCCGCGGTCCACAACCCAATCCCTGGCACGGCGGTCAGCTGTTTAATCGCATCCGCATCGGCAAGCCTGGGTAAGGCGGCAAAATCCAGACGCCCGTCCCGGCATGCTTCGGCCAGCGCCCGGGCATAGCGCACCTTGGGGCGGGACAAACCGAACCCCCGCAAATCCTCTTCGCTCAAGGCCAGAACCCGGTCCGGCACGGGATCTCCGAGACCCATCTCGACTCGCGCCCAGATCGCCGCCGCCGCATGGGTCGAGACCTGTTGCTCGACAATCATCTGCAACAACCCGGCAAAGCCCCCGGGCCGAAGCCGCCATGCGATCGGCGGCACGGCGTTGTGCGCAGACCTAAGCGCCGGATCTCGCGCAACCAGCGCTTCGCGGAGCTGGGTCATGTCATCCGGACCCGGCGCATTAGGGAGAGGCGTGTGGATCAAGGCTTAACGGCCCAGCCTCCCGTCGCGGACTTGGCCACGACCACCATATTGCCCGCGTCAAAATCCGGATCCCGCTCGCCTAGGTCAAAGAACCAGGCAAACCCTTGCTTGACACGCCAATAGCGGACGGTCTGGTTGCTTTCACCCATTGGTCCACAAAGCCCGTCCATTTCTGCGGGACTCAGTTTTGCGGCGACATCCGCCTTGGGCGCGAGGACCAGAACATCCGTCGCCTTGCCTTCGTGCTCGGCCAGACGGATCTCGCAAGCGGCCTTGCTCTTTGCCGGTAACTCTGTGAGAGCGGCCTTCAATGCGCCTTGCGGATCCGGATCCACGCCAAACAGCTTGATGACAACACGACCCGCGGCCTTTTCCCCGTGGACTGCGGATTGCTCATAGGCGATATCCGCGCTCCGCGCGCCGCCCGCAAAGCCGAGTTTGGTCTCAACGCCGCCACAAGTGGCCGCACGATAAAGCAAGGCTTCATTCCCCGGCAGCATCGTTTCATTGACGCGCCACTGACAGTTTTCCAGCTCAGGCGTCCGGACATTCGGATCACGGGGCACAAGCGCACTCGCTTCGGATTGACACAGCTGCGTGCCTTCAAGCCGGACAGAGCCATCTGCACAGGCGCCCGCCTGCGCGCTAACGCCTGACATGGCGTCAGGCGCCTTTTCAGCCGGTTTACACGCCGCCAAAAGCACGAGCGCCGACAAAGCTACATACTGTTTCACGATAGGCCCCCTCCGTTAATCATAATGGGCTACCACTTTCAATGATCTCAAACAATCGCGATGCCTTAACAGTCGATAGTACCTATCAATTCAAGCTGAAATTTCACTTTTATGACAGTGCATCTGGATTTCATTCCCAGCATAGACCATGTTTGACAGACCATGGCTTTTGTCACTCGCTTTGCCCCATCGCCGACCGGTTATCTGCACCGGGGTCATGCCTTTTCGGCCTTGTTGGCCTACGAAGCGGCCCGGGCAGCCCGAGGGCGGTTTTTGCTGCGCATTGAAGACATTGATCTGACGCGCTGCCGTCCTGAGTACGAGCGCGCCGTGATTGAGGATCTGAAATGGCTGGGCCTACGCTGGCGAACCGCAATTCGACGGCAATCGGAGCATTTTCCGACCTATCAGTCGGCGCTGGATCACCTGCACCATCGGGGCCTTCTGTATCGGTGTTTCAAGACCCGACGCGAACTGGCCGAAGACGCCACCCGCGCCCCGCATTTTTCGCCGGATGATCCCCCGCCCTATTTTGGATCGCCCCTGCCCTTAGCCGAAGAGGCGGAACGTCTGGCTGAGGGGCATCCCTATGCTTGGCGGCTGTCGATTGCACGGGCGCGGGACTGTCTGGGGCCGTTATGGGGTGAGCTGAGTTTTGTCGAACAAGGCGCAGGCCCTGATGGCGAGAACGGCCGCATCTTGGCCCGGCCTGAACGGCTGGGCGATGTGGTCCTAGCTCGCAAGGATGTGGGTGTCGCCTATCACCTCGCGGTGGTGGTTGATGACGCCCTCCAAGGGGTCAATCATGTGATCCGGGGCCATGACCTGTTTGAAGCGACCCATATCCAACGGTTGCTTTATGCCCTTTTGGGCTACAAACCCCCGAGATATCGGCATCATCAGTTGCTGAAAGACGAAAACGGCCAACGTCTGGCCAAGCGCCTCAAGAGTGAGACGCTGCGGGACCTACGCGCGAGCGGGGTGACACCGGATCTTTTGCGGGCCGAGCTTCGGGTCTAAACTCTCGGACATAAAAACGGGCACCTCGAACGAGCCGAGATGCCCGCAAAAACCAATCAGGCCCGGTTTAGAGCAGTTGCAAATTGACCGCCGTGGTCTTGCCGCGTTGGGTTTCAAGCTCGTAGGCAATTTTTTGACCGTCCGCGAGGCCGGTCAGGCCGGCGCGTTGAACCGCCGTAATATGAACGAACACATCATTGCCGCCTTCAGCAGGCTGGATAAAGCCATAGCCCTTGGTGGCGTTAAACCATTTGACCGTACCTTCGGCCATGCGAA
>DAITMY010000113.1:0-7279 GCA_036834925.1 Asticcacaulis sp. | reverse complement strand
CTTCTCCTCCCTGCCGGTCACGGCGGGGAGGGGGACCGCGAAGCGGTGGAGGGGGGGATTGCGCGAAAGGATTTTGGCGACTCCGGCTTTGTAACCCTTAAGCTCCGGGCATTACACCCAGAAACCCGAGCATCAGGGGGATAGTCACGGCGCTGGCCACGGTTGTCAGGGCCACGATCCCGGCCATCACCGGGGCATCGCCGCCCATTTGCCGGGCCAGCACATAGGAGGCGGCGGCCCCCGGCGCGGTGCCACAGGCCAGGGCCACGCCTTGCGCCAGGGCATCGCCCCCCAGAAGACGGCACAGGCCCCACATGATCAGCGGCAGCACCAACAGCTTGACGGCGCTGACCGTGCCAATGGTCCAGGGCCGGGTCATGGCGTGGCTGAAACTCAAGCCCGCACCGGCAATCACGAGGCCGGCAGGTAAGGCGGCTTGGCCCAGCATTTTCAGGGCCTCGGTCAGACCGGGGATCGCCGGAACCTTGAGGGCATTGAGGATCAGCCCAACAAAGCAGGACACGAGTATCGGGTTTTGGACCAGAGAGCGGGTGACGGCGCGGACCCCTGTGCGGGGCTGATCTGCGCCCCACCGGACCAGCACCAGCACACACATAACATTGACCACCGGGATCAGGGCGCTGATGACGACGCCGGACATAGCCAGTCCCTCGGCCCCATAGATTGCGCCGATCACGGGCAGGAACACAAAGGCATTCCAGCGCGTGACCCCCTGAAAAATGCTGGTAAAGGTCGGGTCCGGCACCTTGAGCAAGGGGCGGATCAGCACGGTCAGGCCGCCCACCAGCACAACCGAGCCCACCACGCTCAGTCCCAAGGCCCCCGCCGACAGGCCGGACAGATCCGCCTGCCAGATGCTGGGCACCAGAAAGCCGGGATAGAGCACATAGATGGCGAACCGCTCGACGGGCCCCCAAGCCTCGCGAGGGAGAAACCGGCTGGCTTTGAGCCCATAGCCCAGCGCGATCAACAAAAAGATCGGCAGAACCCCCGCCAAGACGGCGGTCATGACAGACCGGCCCCCTTGAGCCGATCCAGCGCCCCCTGAAGGATATAGCCCGCGGCAGCCCGGTCCACGACATCGGCGCGCTTGGCGCGGGTCATATCGGCTTCGTCGATCAGCATGCGGTTGACGGCCGTCGTGGACAACCGTTCGTCCCAGAAGGCGATCGGATAGTCTCGAAACCGGAACAGGTTGCGGGCAAAAGCGCGGCACGACTGGGCGCGCGGGCCTTCGGTGCCATCCATATTGACCGGCAGACCGATGACAATCCCCGCCGCAGAGCGCGTGTCCATTAGGCGGAACAGCGCCTCCGCATCCTGGGTGAACTTGGTTTTACGGATCAGCTCCAGCGGGCTGGCAATGGCGCGGGTGGGGTCGGAAACCGCCACGCCAATGGTCTTTTCCCCCAGATCCAGCCCGACAATCGGGGCATAGGCGGGCAGGGCAGCGGGCAGGTCGAGTAGGTCAATTACGGGCATGGCGGGGGTTTGCGCCTCTGTATGGGGCTTGTCAATTGAGACGGATATCCGCCTTAGTCACACTTGCCCCCCCTTGGTGAGACTTGCCAAGACGGGCCGGGGCACGCTAACCCGGTAGCTTGAACAAGGGAGAGCTTTATGTCGATTGACGCGGCACAGGTGCGAAAGGTCGCCCATCTGGCGCGGATCCGCATGCCTGAGGATCAGCTGGAGCGGATGGCCGGTGAGCTGAACGGGATCCTGGGCTGGATTGAGCAGCTTGATGCGGTGGACGTGGCCGACGTGGCCCCGATGACCACGGCGGTCGAGCAGGGCACGCCCCTGCGTGAGGATGCCGTGACCGAAGGCGGGGACCCTGCGGCCGTGCTGGCCAATGCGCCCAAGAGCCTTGATGGATTTTATGTTGTGCCGAAGGTGGTGGAATAATGTCGGACTTGACCAAGCTCACCCTGAAGGCGGCGCTGGACGGACTAAAGGCGCGTGACTTCACGTCGCTGGAGCTGACGAATGCCTTTATCGGCGCCATTGAGACGGCCAATCCGAAGCTCAATGCCTATATTCTAACGACCTTTGACAAGGCGCGCGACATGGCCGCCCAGTCGGACGCGCGTCTGGCCAAGGGCGAGGGCGGGGCGCTCGAAGGCGCGCCGCTGGGGATCAAGGACCTGTTCTGCACCGAGGGTGTGCGCACGACCGCCTGTTCCAAGATCCTGGAAAACTTTGTGCCGACCTACGAATCGACCGTGACCGCCAATCTGTGGCGCGACGGGGCGGTGATGCTGGGCAAGCTGAACATGGACGAGTTCGCCATGGGCTCGTCCAACGAGACCTCCTACTTTGGCAATGTGGTCAATCCGTGGAAGTCCAAGGATAGCAACCGCGATCTGACCCCGGGCGGCTCTTCGGGGGGATCTGCTTCGGCGGTGGCCGCGGATCTGTGCCTTGGGGCCACGGCCTCGGATACCGGCGGCTCGATCCGTCAGCCTGCGGCCTTTACCGGCACCGTCGGGATCAAGCCGACCTATGGCCGCGCCTCGCGCTATGGCATGGTCGCCTTCGCCTCGTCACTTGATCAGGCGGGGCCGATTGCCAAGACCGTCGAGGATGCGGCGATCCTGCTCAAGGCCATGTGCAGCCATGATCAGCGTGATTCCACCAGCCTCGATTTGGCGGTGCCGGATTTCGCTAGCTTTGTTGGCCAATCGGTCAAGGGGCTACGGATCGGGATCCCGCGCGAATATCGTCTTGACGGCATGCCCGCCGAGATTTCCGCGCTCTGGGACCAGGGGATTGCCTGGCTCAAGGACGCCGGGGCCGAGATCGTCGACATCAGCCTGCCGCACACGCAATATGCCCTGCCGTGCTATTACATCATTGCCCCGGCCGAAGCCTCGTCGAACCTGGCGCGCTATGACGGCATGCGGTTTGGTCATCGGGCCGAAGGCACGGGCAATCTGACGGACCTCTATGAAATCAGCCGCGCCGAAGGCTTTGGCGACGAAGTGAAGCGGCGGATTCTGATCGGCACCTATGTGCTGTCGGCGGGCTTCTATGACGCCTATTACGTCAAGGCCCTGAAGGTGCGCCGCCGCATTGCCGAAGATTTCGATGCGGCCTGGACCCGTTGCGATGCCATCCTGACCCCGGCGACTCCGTCGGCGGCCTTTGCCCTGGGGGATGAGACCAAGAAAGCCGATCCGGTGGCGATGTATCTCAATGACATCTTCACCGTGACCACCAACCTTGCGGGTCTACCGGGTATTGCGGTTCCGGCGGGTCTGGATGCCTCAGGCCTGCCGTTGGGTCTGCAGGTGATCGGCAAGGCCCTGGATGAAGGCACGATCATCCGCGTCGCGGCCGCCCTCGAACAGGCGGCTGCCTTTGGCCACAAGCCCAAGGCCTGGTGGGCCTGAGGTCCACCATAAAGCCCTAAGATCCGGACGCCTTCGCCTTTTGCGCGAAGGCGTTCGCGTTTTTGCGGTTAACCTTTAGTCTTATCGAGAGACTCATGAGGCTGTTCAATGTTGTTGACGTCGCTGACGGACTGGATCGTCTGGGCCCTGATTGCAGGGCCATTGTTCGTGATTGCCTACGCTACCTTGCGGTGCGCCTTGTATTTGTCTGAGCGTCGCAAGGTTGAGCGGTTCAAGCGCTTTAACGATCTGATGCGCAAGCTGGCCGACCCCGAAGCGGCTATGGCGGACAAAATGACTGCAGCTTATGAATTGCGTCACTATCGCGAATATGCCGAGGTTATTCGTAAGATCTTTGACGATGGTCACATGCGCAAGGATGATCCGGATCTTTTGGTCTCGACCTTGCGCGAGACCGTTCGCGTCGTCGGTCGCGGCTAATGCGCCGGGATTTTTCCGCTTTGTGTGCTTGAAACCCGTTTCCTCTTGTCCCAGACCTGTTCTAGAACAGGGACATGAGCACGACAGAATCCAACAGCAAACTGATCATGGGCCGGACGGGTCCGTGGGAACTGGTGATCGGGCTGGAAGTCCACGCCCAGGTCGCTTCAACCTCAAAACTGTTTTCCGGGGCGGCCGTAGGCTTTGGCGCCGGGCCGAACGAGCAGGTCAGCCTCGTGGATGCCGCCATGCCCGGCATGCTACCGGTGCTGAACCGCTTCTGTGTCGAACAGGCGGTACGCACGGGCCTTGGGCTCAAAGCGGCGATCAATCGGCACTCGCGCTTTGACCGTAAGAACTACTTCTACCCGGATCTGCCTCAGGGCTATCAGATCAGCCAGCTCTATCACCCGATTGTCGGGGAGGGCGAGGTGCTGGTCGAGCGCGACGATGGTTCCAGCTTTACCGTGCGCATCGAGCGCCTGCATCTTGAACAGGATGCGGGCAAGCAGATCCATGATCTGGATCCCCATGCCACCTATGTCGATCTGAACCGCGCTGGAACCGCGCTGATGGAGATCGTCTCCAAGCCGGATATCCGCTCGTCTGACGAAGCGGTCGCCTATTTCAAGAAGCTGCGCACGATCCTGATCTATCTCGGGACCTGCGACGGCGACATGGAAAAGGGGAATATGCGCGCCGACGTCAATGTGTCCGTGCGCCGTCCGGGCGATGACCTCGGCACCCGTTGCGAGATCAAGAACGTCAATTCGTTCCGCTTCATGCAGCAGGCCATCGAATACGAAGCCCGCCGCCAGATCGAGATCATCGAGGATGGCGGCAAGATCGATCAGGAAACGCGCCTGTTCGATGCGGTCAAGGGCGAGACACGCTCGATGCGCTCCAAGGAAGAGGCGCACGATTACCGCTATTTCCCTGATCCTGATCTTTTGCCGCTGGAGCTGGAAGAGGCCTGGATCGAAGCGATTCGCTTGAGCCTGCCGGAGCTGCCGGACGACAAGAAGCAGCGGTTTATCACCCAGTATGGGCTGAGCGCCTATGACGCCGGGGTGCTGATCATCGAACAGGACCGCGCGGACTATTTCGAGGCGGCAGCCAAGGGACGCGAGGCCAAGCTGGTGGCCAACTGGGTCACCAATGAGCTTCTGGCCCGCCTGACCAAGGACGGTACCGAGATTGCCCGCTCGCCGCTGGGGCCGGACATGATTGCCGAACTGGTCGAGTTGATCGAGACCGATGTGATCTCGTCCAAGATCGCCAAGGAAGTGTTCGAGTACATGTGGGCCGGTGAGGGACGTCCTTCGGCCATTGTCGAGGCCCGCGGCCTGAAACAGGTGACCGATACCGGGGCCATTGAAGCCGCCATCGACGCCATCATCGCGGCCAATCCGGACAAGGCGGCGGCGGTGGCGGAAAAGCCCCAGGCGCTGGGCTGGTTCGTCGGTCAGGTAATGAAGGCGACCGGCGGCAAGGCTAATCCGGCAACCCTGAATGCCCTACTCAAGGCCAAGCTGGGCGTGGTCGATAACTGATCGCCAATTGAGACACGGTCTAGCTCTCAGGAACCCGGTCGGAAACGGCCGGGTTTTTCTTGTTGCCATGTCCGGTGAACGCTCGGCTCAGACCTTACCCTACAAAACTTGAATTTGTAGGGTAAGAATGATACTTACCCTACGAAACTATAATTTGTAGGGTAAAATGCAAGGCTACCCCCTCTCGGTTCAGACCACGTACCAAGATCTTTTGGAAATGCTCAAACTCAGAGCGATTTCGGACATCGGCGGTGCACCCATGCTGAAAACAATGGGCACGAGCGGTTATTGGTATGCCCGAAAGCGGGTTGGGCACCGAGTCGTTGATCGCTACCTTGGGCGCGATACGCCGGAACTGCGAGTACGCTTGGACCAAAGTCAGAAAATCCGCGCAGAACAAGCGACGCTTGATGAAAAATGCTCAATCTGTGTCGCGCAACTCAGGGCGGCAGGGGTCCCGTCGCTAGATCGCGAAACAGGTAAGGTTCTAAGAGCCCTAGAGCAAAGTGGGACCTTCCGGCTCGGGGGGACATTGGTGGGCACCCACGCCTTTCGTCTCTATGCGGCGGAACTGGGGGTGCCCTTGCAGTCTGTGTTTGCGGTCACGCAGGATGTCGACATTGCCGCCTTTGAGAACCTCAAGCTTGTCATAAACGATCAGGCGGACCCGGCGCTCGTGGACACGTTTCGGGATCTAGGCCTCAAGCCGGCTCCGGGACTTGACCCCAAACATCGCCCGACCCGTTGGGTGACATCGGGGGGCGGGGCGATCGTCGACTTTCTGGTTCCACGGATGCAAGACGAAACGGATATTGTGTTTTTGCCGCCCCTTGGGGTTTATGCTCAGGCCTTATCGTTCCTCAACTATCTTCTGGCGGAACCTATTTATGCAGCAGGCCTCTATCGCAGTGGTATTCTGGTCCAGGTTCCAAGGCCTCAGCGATATGCCATACATAAGTTGATCGTTGCCCAGCGCAGAACGGCAGACACAGCCGCCAAAGCCCGAAAAGATCTCGCTCAAGCCGAAATTTTGGTTCGGGTTCTCGCCGAAGACCGGCCTTATGATCTAAAATTAGCTTATGAAGAGGCGTTGGCAATGGGCCCTAAATGGCGCACTGAGATCGAGCGGTCATTAAAGCAAAGATCCGAAATAGCTGAAATTCTCAGGCAACTGTAAACAAAAAACACCCCACCGACGGGGCGCGCCACTTTCAAATTCAGATTGTCAGGATTTGAAAGTGGCGCGAGTGACGGGGCTCGAACCCGCGACCTTCGGCGTGACAGGCCGACACTCTAACCAACTGAGCTACACCCGCGTACGGTGGATAAGTACAGAAGCACGATCCTTGAAGGACGGCCACTTCCGGAGAAGTGGCGCGAGTGACGGGGCTCGAACCCGCGACCTTCGGCGTGACAGGCCGACACTCTAACCAACTGAGCTACACCCGCACTTCTGCCTTCGAGGCGTCCCCGCCCCGAAGAGAGGCTGGTGTTTAAGGGGCGCTCCAAATGAAGTCAAGCGCTTTTGAAAGCCGGTTGGGGATAAGTCCGCAGGCGATCCGCGCGAGGATTTCGATCGAAGCAACAGGCAAGGCGGGTTGATTCTTTCGCCTGAACAATAAGCCGCAACAGGACCCCCTGCGGGCTCATGAGGATGGAAAAGTGCGATTCCTTGGCCTCACTCTGAATGAAAAGTCTTGTGAGGCGAAAATTCCTATTTAGCCGCAAACGAGGGAACGGCTCCGACTATAATGACCGCTCAAAGCGCATAAAAGAGTATAGACCAAACGTCAGAATTGCGCAGCCAGTGAATGTAGTCATAGTGATCGATATCATGCTTAATTGTAGGGCTTTCTGATTGGTTTGATT